>JAIXOS010000487.1 GCA_027486695.1 Chitinophagaceae bacterium
ATGCCCGGTATTAATTGGTTCATGGGTGGTGTATATACCGATTGAGCAAAGCTAACAAAGGCTGGCCGCACTTGTGTGCAAAGTTTGTACAATGCCTTTTGCGCCAAGTGTTCTGCCCCTGGTAAGCACCAAGCAGTACAAATCCGCAACTCTTGCCACAATTGGCGGGGTTTAATGGAAAAAACAAAGCCAAACAATCCGTTTTGCGCCAATAAACCATAAGGTACTACCGGGCAATTGGCAAATCGCCATTGTAAATAGGGTAAGCTGAGTGCCGTATGCCAGCCAATAGGGTCGGTTGTATTGTTTTGGTGAAATTTAAATTGAGGCATTTGTAGGCCAAATGCATAATCATGCAATAAATTGAGCACTTTTTGTGGTTCGTATAGTGCCGGTTTGGTAAATGGCCACTTAATGTTCACAGGTAAGGTATTGGCCTTTTGCCACCCCATTTTTAAATAACCCGGCATGCTTTTTTGATTGGGAGTATTATAAACCAACTGTATATTTTGGTCGCTACAATAATGTATGGCATGTAATGTTAATGCTTTAAAAATGCCTTTACCTTGATATGCAGGATGGGTAGCAGTATCCACCGCCCGAACCGTTTTGAGTTGTTCTGTTCCTTTTGTCCACTGCCATTGCATCAGTGCACGAACACCCACAATTGTATTGTTTTGTATGGCTACAAATGTATACGATTTTCCAAATATGTTTTGTTCGTGCTTCCATTGCCAATAGGCAAGCGATTTGGGCGTGCTACTTTCGCCCAAGCTACTCTGTAATAATGCAACAATACCTTCCGTATGTTCCGGTGTTGCAGCAATAATTTTAAAGTCGTTCATAGGAGATGTGGATATATATAAACGGGGTTTACACTAGCGATTGGTAGAGTGCTTCTAACTGTTGCGTGGTAGTAGCAATATCGAATTGCTGGCGGACTCTTTTACGCGCTTGGAAACCCCAATGAGCAATTTGTTCCGGATGCCGCACCAATTGCTCAAGCATGGGCACTAGTGAAAAGCAATTATGAACGGGTACCAATAAACCGTCGGTTTCGTGCTGCACTACTTCAGGTATACCTCCTGCGTCTGTAGCAATGATAGCACAACCCATACTCATCGCTTCTAACAATGCGATAGGTAAACCTTCAAATGCCGAAGTCATCATGAAAATGTCGATAGACGATAAATAAGGCTTTACCTGTGTTTGTAAGCCTACCAAGTGTATGTTGTTTTGCATGTTAGCAGCCTCAATAGCAGCCTCAATTGCTGATTTGCAGGGACCATCTCCCACTACAATAGCATGTAAATGTGGATAGTTTTGCGCCACTTGGGCAAAAATTTGTACCCATTCAACCAGTCTTTTTTGGGTTCTAAATACCGATACCGTACCTACTACTATTGCATGAGCCGGTATGCCTAGTCGATGGTAGATATGTATTTTGTCTGCTTCATTTTTTACAAAGTTCGTGGTTGCTACCCCATTGGCTATTGTTTGTATTGGTATACGAAGTGGTATATGTTGCTGTATAGATGTTGCAACACTATTTGACACGGCCACCACGCAATGCTGCCAATTAAAACTCAGCTTATTGAGCCAAGCTGTAAGCCAATGATAGCGCTCCTGCTTGTTGTGTTCGGTATATATAATTGGAATAGCAACAAAGCAACCCACCAAACGACCAATAAAACCCGCCCAAGGTAAATGGCAATGAATAATTTGTATCTTATTTTTTTTTACATAATGAACTATCCTAGGCACTTGCAGCAACATTGTCAATTGATTACCTGCTTTAAAATTAACAACCCTTCCTCCATTTGCTTGTAAACCAGATACTAGTTGGTTTTTCCAGGGTAGAAAATAGGCATAATGAAAAGTAAAAGCTTGTTGGTTGTGTACTTTCAGCGTTTCTTGCAGTAGCATTTCGGCGCCACCCCTTCCCAATGATTTGATTAAATGAAGTACTTGCATGAATCATTCTATAATTTAGAGAGCATCTGTATGTTTTTTAAGCAACTAAAGTGTGAAAGATAGGTTTAAGCAGGCAAGCTTAAATTGCGAGTAGTTGTGTAGTTATTTATTGAAATTAGCCAAATGTATTTTAAATATAAATATATATTAAATACCGGTATGGTATCGTTAGAATTATGCTACTAGTAATTGTTATGCTTAAATTAAATCATGAGTTTTGATTAAAAAAATTGGAATTGCAATGCATTCTATTTTCTTAATTGTTGAAAAAAATCCAAATATTTTTGGGCGACAATATCTATGGTGAAATTGTTTACTTTCTTTTTGGCAGCTTGGCCTAATTGATGACAAACAGGTTCATTTTTTATTAAAAAAATAATTTTTTCTACATATGAGTCTATAGCGTCTTTGGTTACAATATAGCCACTTATTCCGTCGTCTAAGCATTCGGCTATACCTCCTACATTAGCGCTTACAGTAGGAACGCCTAGGTATGCGGCTTCTAATACTACACCAGGCATTCCTTCTGTATCGCTACACAAAACCAACACATTTGATGCGGCAATAAAGCTAGCAACCTGTGTTTGGTAGCCCCAAAAGCGAACATTTTGTTGTAATCCTATATTTTTTGCCTGCTCTTCGGTTTCGGTACGCAAAGGACCATCACCCACTAACCATGCTTGTATTTCGGGTATTTGTAGTTGTATTTTTTTTACAATCTGTAAAAAACGATCTGGGCGTTTTTGTGCGGTTAAATTGCCCAAAAACAATATGATAGGTGCTTGTGGAGTGGCTCCTAAAGTTTCTCTACACTGTAATGTATTGCCGGTAGCATCAAAAGCATGTGTATTAATAGCGCGCGGAATTACGGTTGTTGGTTTAGTAAAATGATATAGTTGTACCATATCGTTTAGGGAAGCTCTGCTTACACCAACAGCACCTGAAAAAAAGGGTAAAACCATATTACGATAATACCACTGTTTCAATGTTTTGGTATTCCAAAAGTTGGCACTGTCAATAATGCGGTATACAAAGGTTGCATCCCAAACAAAACATTTTGCGGCAGCTGCATATTTTAAAGTACGAGAGCCATTGCACAAAATAATATGCGGTTGGAAAGTACGAATGGTTTGCACCAAACGGTATAATACAACCGGATGTATGGAGGGTATTTTTTCGCAAAAATGGTTGGGGTTGCCATCTAAAACGGTATCGAAAGGACCGGTTTGCAAGGTGCCATTTCCCTTGTGTTGGTATAAATACACTCTTTTTACAAAATAGCTTTCCTCTCGTAAGTGATTGGCCAAGTCGGCTACAAATACTTGTGCGCCTCTGCGTATAGGGGTAGTGTCTAAAAATAAAATGCGCATATTTTGGGGTATTTTAACGGCAGTATTGCTCTACAATTTGCAAATAGTTGGCACCAATTTGTTGCATATCAAACCTTGCCAATGCTTCCTTGCGCGCTTGTTGTCCTAGTAATTGTGCTTGCGAATAGTTTTGAAAAATCCACAGCATTTGGGTCTCCAAATCGGTTACATTTTGTACTTGAAAAATGCGAGCTGTTGTATTGTGGGTTACTGCTTCCAAATTCATCGGAATGTTCGATGCCACAATCGGTACACCAGTTAGCATAGCTTCTACCAATGCACCACTAAAACCTTCGTACCACGAAGCAAAAACAAAGGCATGTGCTTCATATATTTTTTGCCAGGCCATTGAAATATTGCCATGGATATAAACGGATTGTTGTAATTGTAAAGCGTCTATTTTTTCTTGTAAATGCGTTTTTAAATTTCCATCACCATAAAAATGTAGTTGCATGTTAGGATAATGCTTATGCAATGCTGTAAAAGCCGTTACAATTTCCAAGCAGCCTTTGGTAGAAATTAGTCTGCCAATTACCACCCAAATAAAAGCATTGCTTGCTAGCGGTGCCTGCCATGGACCAAACATTTTGGCATCACGCCCTCTATATACCACATGTATTTTTTGCTTAGTGATACCCAAATGGTGTGCGTTGCTATCGGCTATGCACTGCGCATTTGCAATATAGGCGCTTGGAATGTGGGCAGTACAACGGTCGAAAGTTTTGGTCAACAAAAATCCCAAACGCTGCTTTGTTGAAAGCGATTGTATTCGTAAGTGGTGGTAACTATCGCTAACAAATGTACCCAACAAAGGAATTTTGGCATACTTGCAAACCAATCGGGCAATGAGATTGGCCCTAAATAACGAGGATATTACTACGTTTGGTTGGTTGATTAAGCAATACCTATAAAACGAACGAATACCTTTAGCAAAGGGAATAATGCCGTTGTCGGGTAGAAATACTACGTTGGCATTTGCCAACTGATAGGTGGTTAGCAAGCTATGATTGGGATAAAAATATACTACCGTAACAGTATGTTTTTTTGCGAAGTATGCCGCTAGCTCGGCTGTGCTTTTTTCGGTACCTGAGTTGGCAAGCGAATCGAGTACCAATACAATATGCATGTTTTTTAGGCGGTTGTAGTTTGTAGCAACCAATTTTTGAACAATTGTATCCCCTCTTCAAATGCCACTTTTGGTTGATAGTTTAGTAATTGCTGTGCTTTTTGAATATTGGCAAATGTTTTGGGCACATCACCGGGCTGCTCCGGTAAGTACTCCACTATGGCTTTTTGACAAAGCGTATTTTCCAATGTAGCCAACATGGTACTGAGCGATACCGTATGACAATTACCCAAATTAATTACTTCATACCAAGATTTTTGATAGTGCAAGGAGGCTAAAATGCCGTCTACAATGTCCGAAACATAGGTGTAATCTCTTTCGGTGCTGCCATTGCCAAATAATTGAATAGGCTGTTGTTGTATTATTTTTTTACTAAAAGCATGAATGGCCAAATCGGGGCGTTGTTTAGGGCCATATACGGTAAAAAAGCGCAGAGCAATAAAGCGAATGCGGTATAAATGGCTGTACACATGACCTAATAGCTCGCACGATACTTTGGTACTTGCATACGGGCTAATCGGGTGCAAAACGGCATCTTCCTCGCACCAAGGAAATTTGTCATTAATGCCATACACACTGCTTGATGAAGCAAAAATGAATTGGTTTATTTGTTTGAATTTGGCAAACTCCAACAAATTTTGTGTGCCTTTTACATTGATTTCTTGAAAGCCCACCGGATTTTGAATAGAAGCCCTTACGCCTGCTTTTGCTGCCAAATGTATGATGGCATCATAGGTGTGTGTAAGTTGGGTGTACAAGTCGGCAACATTTAAAATATCAATTTCTTTGAAATACAAATTGGGATGCTTGTAAAAAGCAGCAATATTTTGTAGTTTGATGTGTTTAGGATAAAACGGTTCAAAATTATCTACAATGGTTACGGTGTAGCCCATAGTCAGCATTTTTTCAGCCAGATTGCTGCCAATAAAACCGGCTCCACCGGTAATGATAACGTGCATAAAGGGTATTTCTTAAAGTGAATATTTGTTATTGGGGAGAACAATCAAACCCATTCTGTTGGTTACACCATGCCATACGCCCAGTAATTCCATTTGGGCATTTAGATAGCCATAGCTATATCCTTTTTTAAAACCAACCACCGCTTTAACCACCGCTCTAATACCAACATGCAGCATACCCAATCGGCTTGGTTGCGTATGAGCAAGCAAATACAGAAGGTTACGGGTAGAATAATATTTACGCCAAAGCACCGACTTGGCAGGCGTTGTGGCCGGCGGGCGTTCGGGCAGGCCATATTTATGGTTTTTTAGCCGGTAGGCCAAGCATTGTGCTGTATTGATACCCACCCTGAAGCCGGCATTTTTTACCCTCAAGCAGTATTCGTATTCCTCCATGTTCAAAAAAAAGTCTGGGTTGGGTAGTATTTTTTGTTGAACAACCGCCGCATTTACCAACATACACATATTGCCGGCAATGACATCCACATCAAGGTAGGTGTTGGTAGAAAGTAAGCTGTCGGACGTACGCACTACCCTTCCTTTTTGTTTGTTAAAACCATGACCTACTGCGCCTATAATACCTATGTTTGGTATCTTTTGTGCCGTATTTAACAAACTTTCAATCGTATTTGCAAACTGCGGAGGGTCATCGTCGTCTCCCCAATATATCCAATCATATCCCTCACTCGCAAGCATTTGTAAGCCAATTGCCGATGCACCTGCCGGTCCGATATTTTTCCCCACTCTAACATATTGTATTTGGGATGAATTTAATTGCTCAATTGCCTGCTGCGTAAGCAATGTATGGCTATTGTCTACCACCACTATTTTTTTGGGTGGGCAGGTTTGCTGCAATAGTATTTCTATAGTACGAACAATTATTTGGGGTCGCTCATACGTCATAATGAACGCGGCGTAGGCTAAAGTCATGAATGGTTGTTTACGATATTTTTTTGAAAAACATTCTTTACTTTAAAATAAATATATATTAGTGTGTAATGGGCTATTTCTTTGTATCGCCTTTGTTGTAAACAAAAATGTACAATTCGTTTGGCTTGATAAACATGTGCCTTTGCCGAAAAAGTAGCGGCATATTTTTGATAAAATTGTAGCCAACCTTGCAGCCTTTTTTGCTCATTCAAACTAATGCGGTTGTTTTCGGCTATAGTGATGTGCAATAGTGGAGTGGGTACAAAGTAAAAGTCGGTATGCTTTGATAGTCTGTAATACAAGTCAATGTCCTGACGGGCTAAAAAGTGTTCGTCTAGGCCGCCAACGGAGTGCAGCAGTTGCTTTTCTACAACCAACACACTTAAACCCCGAACAACATTTTTAAAAGGCAATATAGCTGTATGGCTGCCGGAAAATCCGGTACATTCTAATTTGATGGTTTGGGTATTGAAATGATCTCTGGTAAATGCGGAGTAAAAAACCTGGTATTGAGGGTGATTACCAATGGTTTCGTGCATGACCATTAATTTGTTCGGATGGAAATAATCGTCAGAATCCAGAAAGGCAATCCATTGACCATTGGCGGCATCTACGCCGGTATTGCGCGCTCCACAGGCGCCCTTTTGGTGTTGGTTAGATAAAATGCGCAGTTGCGGATGTTGTAAAGCCGATATGGACAATAAAGTATTATCAGTAGAAAAGTCGTCAACAACAATCAATTCAAAATTGGTGTAGGTTTGGTTTAGCACCGATGCAATAGCTGTTACCACTATATTGCTGCGGTTATAAACGGGAATGATAACAGAAAAAAAAGGATGGTTCATGGGGGAATTTATATTCCTAAACAGTTATCGGTTTTATAAAAAATGGTGGTGGCTACCATTTGCAGTCCGCAAGGCTTAAAGCCTCTAAAAGTGATGTGTTTAAAGCCCATAAGTACTGAGGCCGCAAAAGCAGCATCGTATTTTTCGCGTTCAGAATCGTCTAAAATCAATACCCCATTTTCGTGTAAGCAATTTGCTGCTTGTTGCATGCACTGCAATCTATCTCTGCCATCAATCAATACTAGGTGGTACAACTGTCCACTTTCGGTAATAGAATGAATATAAGTTTGGTTGTTTTCATAATAATCGCGATACAGTAGCTGCACATTCGTGGGCATTTTCGCTTTTACTTGACTGTACCAATGCATATCATATTCTACCGAAACTACTTGGGCTACTTTCTTTGCAAAATAATGGGTAGAAGCACCGCTACCGTATTCAAACAACGAAAAATTATTTTGTAGTCGGTCGTCTAAAAAATCAATGATTGCATAGTTCATCCAAGGTATGATGGATCCATCTACCTTTTGTGGCTGCTGTTGTACATAGCTTTGGTACCACCCTGATGTATGCAAGAACGATTTTGGATTGCGTATCAGTTGTTGGTAGGTCAATCTTTGCCAATACCATTTGGGGAATGTTTTTTTAACGAAATTCCTAATACGTGTTTTCATTACGATGTATTGATAAAAATTATTTGGTATTGGGGTAGGCAATTAGGCGGCGTTTGCAGTAAATGCCCAATGGCTTGTAATAATATTTCAAAACCAAAGGTTGTAAGCGAACACTTTTGAGTAACCAAACAAGCATGTGTTTACTATCTTGAATGCCAGCATAATTAATGGCTACCACATGGGCAAAAAAAGCTACTGTAGATTTTGGATAAATACCAATGGGTAGGTGTTTGTGGTACAAAGCACTGTACGAGGCAATCTTGTTGTGCTTGTTGGCAATGAGTTTGGCGCGACTATAAGTGCTATTGTACTGCAAAACGCTTTGTTTAATTAATACACTTTTGAGTGTGTGTTGGCGAATGAAAAGCGTTAAACGCAGCATGAGTTCCCAATTTTCGCTATGGGTCATGTTGGTATCAAATCCACCAATTTCGTTAAACACCGATTTTAAAATGCAATACGAACCTGGAATGACCGATATGGCAAGATTTCCAAAAAATTGCTTCCCTCTTTTGTGCCCTTTAATTTTACCGTGTTCGGTATACTGTGCAAAATGTGCCACGGCATTTGGATAATGGTTAATAGAGGTTTCGTAGGCTTGCCACCATTTTTCCAACATCCAATCGTCGCTATCAATAAAAATTAAATATTCGCCTTTGGCTATTTGTGCACCTTTGTTACGCGCTGCCGAAACGCCGCTATTAGGGTTGTAAATGTATTGGACAGCATCGTATTGCTGCACATAAGCTGCTGTAGCATCGGTAGAACCGTCGTCCGATACAATTATTTCAGCGTTTGTATGCACTTCGCTTAAAAGTTTAGGCAATAATACTTGCAGGTGCGTTAACCTATTGTAACATGGAATGATAATAGAAATAAGCGGTTGTACCATGGCTATGATGATTGTAGCGAGTAACGGTTTAAGCTAATTAAGCCAATAATTTACCAGCCATTTTACAAGGATGGCTGCCTACATGTAGCACATAGTTTTGCCAATAATATCCTTTTTTAAAAAGTAAGGCAGGCAAAAAACGTAGTATCAAATAAGGAATTTGCAATAGGGTTTTAACAACAATAAGGATTCTCTTGCCAATAGGTAATGGCTCGCGCATTTTGGTAAGTTGGTAGTCGCGACCCTTTGCAAACGCTCGGCGCAAATGCCAACTAACTTTGTATTTGTAAGGGGCAACCAAGTGATCCATTTTCCAAAGCGGATCAAAACCAATGACACCGCCATTTTTAAGTAAATTAAGTTGTAACACATCTTCCTCGGCATAGCCCTGTTTGTTGCCTTTCATGCCTACCTCGGTAGGAAACAAACCCGCTTCTGTAATTTTTTGCTTGTTAAAAGCGCAAATACCACCGGCTACGGTTGCTTTTCCTTGCAATGCACCCACTTGGGGCAGCAATTGGGGCATACTGCCATATTGAATTGGAAGCCACTTAGGCTTTGGTGTAAGATACCAAGGGAAAAACATGCCACCGAAGCCATCAAACGCATAATTGTTTTTTATATAAAGCAATCGTTCTATAAAATTGGGATGCGCTTTTCCATCATCATCCATAAAACATACCCAATCGTATTTGCTTACTGCTACCCCCTTGTTTCGTGCAGCACTACTGCCTTGCTCGGTTTCCAATACATAGCGTACGGTAATTGGCTTGTTTTGAAAAGCAGCTACGATGTGTTTTGTAGTATCGGTAGAGGCATTATCTACCACAATGATTTCTACATTGGTAGGTAGCGCCGTTTGTTGTAACAATGCTTGTAGGCAATGTTGCAAAATGGTAGCCCTATTGTACGTACAAATAATGATGGATACACCTGCTTCCATTGCTATTATTGATTAAAAAGACAACCTTTTATAAAAGCTAAATGGTGTTTTGCTGTCAATTGCCACCATGTGGGCGTTTGGGTTAAGAAAATTGGATATATTTTTCTTTTTTTCAATCCGCAGTTTAGGCAAATCATTGCCCACTTTCGATACAATAATTGCCGTAATGAGGGCAATAGCTGTTGGTGCTGTAGGAAAAGTTGATAAAAATGGATACAAAACGCAGCCCAATCCCGCAAGGCTTGAGGGCTAGAAGCACGTGCATTCCGTGCCATTAATTGGTATAAAAACGACTTCTGCAAGTCGGTAAGTGGTATTTGTAATTGTTGCAGATAATCAAGGGCTATTAAATACGAATTATCAAACATGGTTTGTTGAAACTGCTGCGAAATTTGGTTGCTATGCAAGCGATATTGAATACCTACAAATGGCAAGTTGGCCATTTGGCCATATTGACTAAGAGCCACCCATAAGCCGTAGTCTTCTGCATGAAGGTGTTGTGAACAGTAGCGCAATTGGTAGGTGTCCAAGGTTTGTTTGCGCAACATGACCGATGGATGCACAAAGGCCGATCCTAACAGCAGTTGTACCCTAATTTGGGCATCGGTGAGCGAGGCCTTTTGAGGTTTGGCGTATCCAATGTATTGCTTTTGTGTACCTACTAGTACATAATTGGGGTGTGTTTCCAAAAAATGTACTTGCTTTTGAAGTCGTTCGGGTGTGGCAATATCGTCCGCATCCATCCGGGCTATATATTTCCCTTTTGCCAATTGCAAACCCTTGTTTAACGTAGCAATTAACCCAATGTTTTGGCTGGTTTGGTGATACACCAACCGTTTGTCGGTAAATTGTTGAATGATGTGGTTGCTGTTATCTACCGAACCATCGTTGATAATGAGTAGTTCAAAGTATGGATAGGTTTGTGCTAAAATACTAGCAATGGCTTCTGCTACATAAGCTTGGGCATTGTACACAGGTAGCAATACGGTAACTAGTGGAAACGATTGGGCTGTTGGCATACATTATGGCTGTTTAATACCCAAGTATCTCAACGATTTGATGCCACTTTTAATTGGGTACCAAATACCTACTTTGCCATTGCTAATGCGCTGTAGTTGCTTACTGGCATTTAGTAAGTTGTTGTGTTTGCGGGTAAACAAATCCGGATGAATTACATTAAGTATGTCATCCTTTTTATATGCAATAGGCTGATTGGTGTATACCAACATATTTTGTTTGTACCAAACGTCTACTTCGGGTATATCCCAAATGAGTGGGCGTAATAAATCGTAGGCAAAAAATCCTTTTTGTTCAAACAAAGCCGCCCAATAGCTTGGCCATTGTTCATTTAAATGGTTTTGACCAGATTGGCCGGGTATGGCTGCCGAAAAAACAACCACATCGGCATGTTCGGTAATGCAATCAACAAATTGCTGTGCACAATTTTCGGGCAAATGTTCTGCTACTTCTAAACTAATAGCCAAATCAAATTTTCTATTCAATTGAAACGGCTTCATTAAATCGGTAGCAATGAATTTTTGAACTGCAATATATTTTGCAAGCAAGGTTTTATCTACATAGGTTCCATCCAAACCCACAACATCACTAATGCCATTTTTTTCAAAAGCATGTAGCCATGTGCCTATTCCGCAACCAACATCAAGTACTGAGGTTGGCTGGAATAACTTCTGAAGTAAAGGAACTACCTTCAGCGGAGCTCTTAAATTATGTTCTTTTTCGGAATGTAAGTACAAGGTATCCATAATTTATAGTTGCATTTTCTGCGTTAATGAGGCTTAATAGGTAATCAAGCAGCGCAAATATGCCAAGGCATTGGGTGTGCGGTTTATTTTGAAAATTGTTTTTGCCACATTTTATAGGTGGTGGTTTGTTGTAGCTTTCTTTTTTTAAAAGCATACAGCTTTTTAAAACGATGCAGTTTGCGTTTATACGGATTATTGGCTACTAAGGCAATTTGGTGGCGGCTTTCAATGGCATCTACCAAAAAAGGCAATACATTCTCGGCTTTCGCTCCTTCAAAATACGCGTTGTTGTTTAAAACAGGCTGCATTAGTAGGTTGATGCCTAATTCGGGGTTACGGTCTATTTCCAACATTTGCTGAATTACCGCTTCCATGTTGGTAGTTTTATTGAGCCAAATAAAGGAAGCCGGATTAAAATCGTTGTGTACCAACTCGTTGCCCCAATACACCGGAATGGAATGCACCATCATGGGTTCTACAATTTTTTCGGTAGTATAGCCCGGATAAGCCGAGTTTTCGAAGGCAATTACAAATTTGTAATCTTTTACAAAGGCCATTTTATCGGCCACAGGGCCACCCACATTGTTCAAATACCGCCCGCCGGAGTCTACTTGTTTAACGGCAGACAGTTGGTGAAAAAAGTCGATTCTTTTTTCGCAGGCCGGATTAGAAACCACCATACAGCAAAACTTGGTTTTTTGCTGCCAAATGGCTGTTGCTTCGGCGCGTGTTAAGGGTGTTTGCAATTGCTGCCACGCATTGTAATAATTGATATAATGTACATACAACGGCCAACGAAAATGGCGTGGATGTTGTAAATAATCGAAGGTTAGGGCATAATCGCAAGCCGAAAAATCGGGGCGCACGTTTTCGCCGGTGTAAAAAATACGGAGGCAGTTGTATTGCAAATACTGTTGGCCATGCCGCCCGTAAATGAGCACATCGGGCTCGGTGGATAGCTCCAATTGGTAAACGGTAGACAATAATTGGTAGATGTAATTATCTACCGGATCAAAACTCCGCCACAAATCGGTAAACTGGATTTTCAACAAAGGTTTTTTCTGTGCAGCCATGCTTTACAACCAATTTATTTTGCGCAACAAACGGTACAACCACAATTTGGTTTTGTGCCAATTGGTAATGCTACCATGATAATAAATTTCGTCGCCTCTTTTAAAGAAAAACGAATATCCCTGTGCCGTTAATAAGTTTCTAAAGGCATCTTTCTTATAGGTATTTTCCACCAAAATAAGTTGGGGTTTTACTTTTTGAAAGGGAAATGTTTGAAGAATATCTAGCTCGCTACCTTCCGTATCTATGCTTAAAAGTGTAATGTGTTGAATATTGTAGGTATCAATAATATCGCCAATGCGGTACGACTGCACCGTTTCCACAGTGGCATTTCCGCCTTTGGCAGAAATAGTATCATTAATTCTATCTAAGTGTTTTTCGTTAAAATTGGTAACAATGCCACTCAACATTTCACCGGCACCAGCCACTTTCATGTAGCTTACTTCGCCAGCAACATCGCTTACCACGCCATTAATGGCAATACAATTGCGATTTTGTTGCAGTTTATCGAATACGGTTTTATTCGGTTCTACGCAAACGCCTTTCCAATTTCTGTACTTTTCGAACAAATACGAGTTAGAAAACTGTACC
>JAIXOS010000009.1 GCA_027486695.1 Chitinophagaceae bacterium
ATCACTTTAAGTACCAATGGTACAGCTGGTGGTACACAAACCATTACAGGTGCTGGCAATACAGTTCGCTGGTTTAGAATTACCACAACCACTGCCAACACAATTTTAATGTCTACAGTAGGTGGCAGTTCCAATATTTCCGTAGGTAATGCAACAAGTGGCGGTATTACGTTAGCCAATAGTTCAGTATTGAACCTAAATGGTAACGACCTTTCTTTTGCAAATGTTAGTGGTACGGGTGGTGCTTCCTTTATCTTGAATACTTCCGGTAGTATCAGTGCAACTGCAAGTTCAGATTTCAATTTGTTCCGCTCAGTAACTGGTTCTATGGGAACAATCCGCTTTACTTCAAGTGCAAACACGGTAGGTAACTTTACCTTAAATCACACCGGTGCAACAAACACCCTAACAATTGGTAGTAACTTTAATATTACAGGAAACTTAACCCTCACCGATGGTACTTTGGCTGTGGACAATTTTAACATCACCCTCAAATCAACGGCTACTACACAAGCGTTGGTTCCTGAGCTCGGTACAGGAGCTGCTATCACCTACGGCACCGGTAAATTTGTGGCAGAACGTTACATCCCTAAAGGTTTGCGTGCCTTCCGCGATTTAACGCCAAGTGTTAGTGGTGCAGGATCTATTTTTGCCAACTGGCAAGAAAACGGTTCATTCCTAGGAAGCTTTGGTACCTATGTTACTGGTAAGGCAGCTACCAAAACTTTTGCTGAGGCAAAAGCAGCGACTGGTTTTGTTGACGCAACTACCGGTTTAGATTTAAGTGCTAGTGGTTCTAAATCTATCTTTACTTATAACAATACCAACGGCACTTGGAATCCAGGTTTAAGCAGTTCTAAGGATACAGCGCTTACTGCTATGAAAGGTTACCGTGTATTGGTGCGTGGCGATAGAAACTGGAGTATGTACCTAATTCCACAAGCCAACGACATGATCAATGCTACTACCTTACGTGCAACTGGTTCGTTAATTACAGGCACACAAACCATCAGCGGATTAAATAACGCAGCGAATGGTTTCAGTTTGGTGGGTAATCCTTACGTAGCACCAATTGATTGGTTGGCTGTGTCTAGAACCAACATCAACCCAACTATTTGGGTATTGAGTCCAAAAACACGCGCTTATGTTACCGTGGGTACCGCAGGAGTTGTAACACCAAGTGGCGGCGGACACAACATTAACCAATACATTCAACCCGGTCAAGCATTCTTTGTACAAACTACTGCTGCAGGTGCCGCTTCTATACAGATAGAAGAAGCCGACAAAGTAGGTTCTGCAAATGTAACTAGTGTATTTGGTGCAGAAGCAGGTACAACTAGTATGTTGCGCATAGGACTATACAAACCGGTAGAGTCAGTTACCTTAGATATGGTAGATGAAACAGTAGCCGTATTTGGTAATTACAGTAATGCTGTTACAGGCGATGACTCGTATAAAATGGAAAATCCTGCCGACAACATCATGCTAGTGAATGGTTCTCAAAAATTAGCCATCGAAGCACGTCAAACTGCCACGGCTAATGATGTGTTACCAATAGAATTATCGAAGCTTAGCAACAATACCAACTATCAATTAAAAATTGACGCAAGCGGATATACCGGTACAGGGTTTGATGCTTATGTAAAAGATGCCTACAAGAAAACAGAAACATTGGTAAAATCTGGTGCAGAAACTGCTATCGACTTTACCGTTGACAATACAATAGCTGCTTCGTACAGCAATCGTTTTACGGTAGTATTTAAACCAAGTGTATTGCCTATCAGCAGCATTGATGTGCAAGGTGTTCAACAAGGTAGTGATGTTGTATTGACTATCAACACAGTAGGGGAGCGCAATATCAGTAACTATGATGTAGAGAAATCTACCGACGGCGTTGCATACAGCAAACTTGCTACTGTGGCTGCAAAAAATACCGCTACAGCAAGCTATAACGTTACAGATACCAAACCTGTAAATGGTAGCAATTACTATCGTGTTAAAGTAAACGGTATCAACGAAGCCGCTACTTACAGCAAAGTGGTTATTGTGAAAAAAGCCGCCGCAGCTGCTAAATATGTTCTGTATCCTAATCCAAGCAAAGGCAACAATGTAGGCTTGCTATTAACCCAAGTAAATTCGGGTAAATACACCATTACATTGCGCAATATGTTAGGACAACAAGTACACACTGAAGTGGTAGACCATAAAGGTGGCAATGCAACGATAGCTTTGCGCTTGAAACAAGTAGTTGCTAATGGTCAGTACACACTTTCGGTAAGCAGCGATTCAAATAAACAAGTAGTTTATCAAACTAATTTGTTAATACAATAATAAATTACCTTAAATTGCGGACGGATTAGTTAAATTTTCCGTCCGCCTTTTTAAGCCATATAAAAAAGAGACTCATCACCCCTACAAAACTTACAACAATGTTCAAACAATTATTTAAAAGATTGCTTTTGGCTGGCTGCCTAGTACTGTGTTTTGCGAATGTAAATACTGTTTCTGCACAAACTCCTGCGGTACTCGACGGCACTCCAGGTGGTGAAACCGGCGGAGATGGTAACGGAGGCTTTGGCGACGGCCCTGTAGTTCCACTTAGCAGCAATTTAAGCGTATTGCTTTTAGCAAGCGGTATTGCTTACGGTTTGAAAAAAGTGAAAGAATAATCACCTCAACATATTTCATTCAATAGCCTAACTTGTTTAGGCTATTGGTGTTTCTATGAATTGGCATTGTTAACAATGGCAGTAGCGTGATAATTCCTTTACTGCTTTTGGATAAAGTAGGTTACCCATACATTGCTGTATGGAACAAGCACTGCATTCAACAAAAGTCACTTTTTTGTATATAATAATGCCGAACAGAACATTGTTATGAAGTTGTTGTCCCGGTTGTGGTACGGGCGCTAAACTTATAACCTAGATTACAACCTACATCTCATCTCTTTCTACTTAACTTTGCAAACCTATTATC
>JAIXOS010000182.1 GCA_027486695.1 Chitinophagaceae bacterium
GTTATATCGTAAATTGATATAACCAATGCGATAGAAAATGCAACCAAGATTGCGATTAGAATTTTTTTCATTTTTAATTTATTAATCTATTTGTAAATTTTTTTTCATTTTTTCCTGCTTGTATAAAAACATCAAATGAAGTTTACGTTTTTGTATTTGGCGGCTTCTTTTTTTTTTTTTTTTTTTTGCGTCTGGATATTTAATTCTTGCAATAACTTCGGTTGCAATTTCCTCTGTGAGTATTACTTCATTGTTTATTTGTAGTTTTCTTAATAAATCTTGGTATCCAAAAATATTAGGTCCATAATACGCAACACATAAATAAATCAAAGGTATTCGTTTCCTAGGTACTACCTCTTGTAATGTGGTAGCCAGAAATATTTCTTTAATCTTTCTGTAGATTGTTGGTTCATAGTCATTAATTAATACTCTAACAAGCTGTTGCTCAATAGTACTAGCACCTTCAATTTTATTCAAAAAAATTCTTTTTTTTACAGCCCTTAACATTCCAATCATATCGAATCCAAAGTGATATTTAAACCTATGATCCTCGCCCAAGATTAATAGGTTTTCTAAAAGTACACTATTCTGGTAGTGATTTATAGATTCTACTTTGTCGGCAACTTTTATTAGATTTACTATCAATAATTGATGATCTTTTTTATAGATTTTTCTAGCTAAAAAGGATATAATCGATTGTAATAACATAGTTGCAAATAAAAATAGCTAGATAAATTGAAAAGTCTATTAAAACTTTTGTTTCAGGTCATATATAAATGTTTAATTTATTCACGATATAAATTTATGAGTTTATACGGCAATTTACCTATCCAATATGTTTACTTAACTTTTGATGATGGACCATTGAATGGAACAAAGAAATGTCTTGAGGTTTGTAATGAACTTAATGTTAAGTCGACTTTCTTTTTAGTTGGGTTACACATAGGAAATGATAACAACTTCAAAATTGTTAAAAGTCTCGAGGATAATTTTCCGGAAATACTAGTAGCTAATCATAGTTATTGTCATGCAAATGAGAGGTATCAAGAATTTTATGGTAATACTGAAGATGCTCTTAAAGATTTTTGTAAAATGCAAGAAAAAGTATCTTTTCCTTTTAGAATTGTAAGACTACCAGGTTACAATACCAGAATAGTAAAAGGGCATTTAAAGTGTTCACAGATAGTAAAGCCAATAAGTCATATTTTATTGCAAGAAGGGTTTAGATTAATCGGATGGGATTTGGAATGGAATTATAATACAAAAAGACAAAAGCCAAAAAAGCTTGTAAATCAGATTTTATATTGTTTAAGAAGTAATGATGTTGAAATTCCAAATCATTTGATTCTACTAATGCATGATTGGATGTTTCAAAAAGAAGAAGAAATAATCGCATTAAAAGAAGTTATTTCTCTATTAAAGGAACATTCAAATATTAAATTTGAAACTGTAAATAAATACCCAAACTAAGTATAGTTTCCATCACATCTCACTTTATAATTGGCAAATTTGCCAATTTGAAATTAGACCTTTACATTTGTGACATACATTTAAAGGTGACGGCAGCACTGTAAACTCGGCAACAAAAATTATGTTACAATCACGATTTGTAGATGATTCTACTATTGAAGTCATTGCACAAGATGGCGAGAAATTTACTTGGAAGACCTACTTTCCAACTCCAAAACAACACCAAGAACATTTTGCAAAAAAATTAGCTCATTACTTTGAAAAATATTTCAAAGAAGATGTTGGCAATGAAACTGGCATGGGTATGCACTATTGGATTTGGATACAAATGAATTATCATGAAGGGCTCGCTATTGATGGTGGAAATGGTGAAAGAGACAATGAAAGAATTTTTCTTCAACAAGAAAGAGTTAGAATAGGAACGAGAATACGTGAAATAAGAAAAGAAAGAAATATTGAAGCAAAAGCCCTAGCTCAACTTGTAAATATAGACGCTGCCAATCTTAGCCGCATTGAACAGGGACGTTATTCAGTTGGTTTAGATATACTTTCCAGAATTTCTTTTGCGCTTGGTGCTAAAATTGAATTGGTCGATTTTGTTGACCAAGATAAAGTTTAAGCTGGCATAAGATAAGCTAATCGGAATGTTCTTTTACGGCATCCCGTAGGGTAGATACAATGGCATCTTAGATGCCGCTACAAGATGTAATTTTAACCTCATTCACTTGGCGTACGGCTTTGCCTACGCCATTTTTTTATGACCTCAACCTATAAGGTTTTTGAAACCTTATAGGTTTGTAACTAACTAACCAACTATTCAACCACAGCCGCATCTTTTAAATAAATAGGCTGCCGATGAAATTGCTCAAAATTGCGGATGCCTTGAAAGCTTTGTAATACTTCGTTGCGCTTAACATTGGTTGCAGCAGTACTAAAAAAGGTTTTGAACGACGACCATTGCCATGCATCAATTTCGCTGCACAATCCATGGTGCACAGGATTTTTATGAATATAGAAAATGGTAGAAAGCAATTGATGATCGTTGTCTATCGGCACTCGCTTTAGATAATCTATGAACAAACTACCTTTTCGTGCGTACTTTTTGTTGAATGCTTTGGTGTAACTATTGCAGCAATTGGCAAATCGTTCCATTAAAAAATCTTGAAGTTCTGCATAGCTAGCGGGGTCTTTTTTCTTGACTACTACAAACGCATCCTTAACAAATTGTTCCTGCTTTATACGCACCAAAAAATGAAAATGATTGGGTAATAAACACCAACAATAGGTATCTGCAATTGGCTGAATGTGGTATTTGAATTTTTGCAGGAAGAAGTAATAGTTATCCGCCTCAACAAATAATTTTTCTTTGCCTGTGGCTCTATTAAAGATGTGGTAAAACGTATCACAAACCAAAGGCGTATGATATTTTGACATTGGGTGAAGATTTTTACTAAAAATAGAAAAAATCGATAACGTTTCAAAAAACTTATGGGGAGGAGATGATAATAAAAAACACCTATAAGGTTTTTGAAACCTTATAGGTGTAGAGGTGATTAACTCACTATTTTATTCACGCTTCTGTACACAAAGCTTTCGCTAATATGTCTGCGTACAAATCTTGATGGTGCAGGGGCATTGACCAATTTTATATATGTGGCTTTGGGTACATCAAAGTACTCGTAAGTATGGCCATCAGAAAAGTCGATTCGTAGCACTTCGTTCTTGTATTCGAATGCTTCAATACTTGCTTCTTCAAGTGTTTGGCTGTATTGCTCAACACTTGCAGCTACTGTTTCCGGTGCAATGCTTACTAAAAAGTGGTAGGCTTCAATCACTGTTTTGCTTTTCTTTTCGGCAGCTGCTTTCTCGGTATCTTCTTTTTCTTGAAACTTATCGGGATGCCATTCTTTCATTTGATTTCTGTACACCGATTTTAGTTCTTTTAAATCGGCTTCTTTGGTTACACCTAATAGTTTTCTGTAGTGGTCAATTTTTTTCATAACTGCGGCGAAGATAGGGGCTTGGCAATTAGGGCTATTTTATTTAAACCTATAAGGTTTTTGAAACCTTATAGGTTTGTAGGCCATCAATAGGGCAATGCCACTGATTTGAATATATTTTTTTCATCAATCCACTATTTATTACAAATATTTTTATCTTTACAAAAAGCAAACAACTGCGAAACAATCTACCAACAATTACCACTATTTGTTAAGGCAATGAAGGGATACCCAAAAAAAGCCGGTGGAGGCTTTGGTTATAAGATGAAAAAATTAAAAATAAAATAAAAAACACACGTCACTTTTTCCAATAAAAACTACGGTATTTGATGCATGTGTTTTATTTATTAAAAAGAACCGCTTATATAACAAATTGCCAATCATTGCAGTTTGCTGAATTGATACTGTTACAAATACGTTAAGATGAAATTAAACTTTTTTAGGCTTTTTTGTTTGATGGCAATGGTAATGGGTTTGTTGATACCCAAACTGCATGCACAAAATTTAACCATTGAAACCAACACCGGAAAGCTATCGTTTTGCAGTGGGGGTGGTGTTGCGCTACAAGTAAAAATAAGCAGCAAATTAAATACTTCAAATATTGCATTGCTAACATAGCCATAAATAACAATTCAAAATTTAACGCCTAAAAATTTCTGAACGACCTAACGAATGACAAATAGACGAGTTTGGCAGGTTATAAAGGAAATATTACTATTTATGTTTTATAAAATGATTATCAAAATGCGTTCATATTTAATACGATTTATTGGATTTCTAGGATTGATTCTCTTTATGGTGACGGCAAAAGCAGATTTTGCTGATAGTACACTTACGAAATCGGGAGCTACCACATTTTGCGAAGGTGGAAGTGTGCTTCTGAGTGTTGGAACAGGAATACCAAACGGCGCAACGATTGTTTGGTTTAAGAACAATACGCCAATTGATAATGAAACCCAAACTACATTAAATGTTACAACTTCTGGCAATTATTCGGCAACTGTTAATGATAGAAGATATGATACTATAAGCATAAAGGTTCATCCTCTTTCTCGGCCGATTCTAAATAATGACGGAACTACCGACAAAACAACTTTTGACAATTTAGAATACTTCATAAAATGCACTTCAACTCCCCCTGGTTGGATTAGTGTAATTAATGAAACAACCAATAAACAAAATGTAAAAAGCTATACTCTTGATTGGGGTGACAACTCTGGAATTGAAACATTCGTCGTATTTGATGAGACAAAAAAACACCTATTTAATGCTGGTTTTTACCAACTTAAAATAGCTGCATTATCTAACCAAGGGTGTGCGGCCTCTAAAACATATGGCGTTTTTATAGGTAATTCGCCTCAAGGGACATTAGGCAATCCTGGAAACCTTTCAGGTTGTAGCCCCAAAACTGTAAATTTTCCGATTAGTGACACAACAGGTAATATACCCGGCACAAAATACATCATTGATTTTGGAGATGGCTCAAGCGAAACTTATATACATCCAAACATTAAAAACATAATTTCACATACTTATACAAAGAGTTCATGTGGACTAGGTAATTCACAATCTCCGAACGCCTACACCGCCTCTATGAAGGTTATTAATCCTTGTTACCCTTCCGCAATATCAACTATAAGCCCCATTGTAATAAATACACCTCCAAAAGCCAATATAAATATACAACCTTCACTATGTGTAAACTCTTCAACGACAATATCCAACAATTCTGAACTTGGTAGTATCATAAACGCAAATGGATGCGGAAATAAAACATCAAAGTATTGGACTATTTCACCACTTACAGGGTGGAGCACTAATTCAACACTTGGAAATAATGGAGGGTTTTTAAATGATATTGACGCTTGGAATAATGGCGCAAACGACTTAAATATAAATTTTAATCAAGTCGGCTCTTATACAGTTACACTCACAATTGGCAACGGTTGCGGAATCAGCACTAAAGCAAGTAATATCCAAATCACAGCAGCTCCTAAGATTGAAAAAAATAGCAACATAGTTGTTTGTGCAGGTGAAGAAATAAGTATAATAAAATTCAAAAGTCCGGATGTTGGAACTAATTTTTCATGGACGAACTCAAATACTCAAATCGGTTTGAATGATGCTGGCAATGACAGCATAAAAAAGTTTTTTGCTACAAACAGTACTCGTAACCCCATAACTGCTAGAATAATTGTTACCCCAATTAAAGGATGTAGAGGAATCCCTGACACCTTTACCATTACCGTAAATCCCAAACCGGCAAGCCCCTCTGTCATTTCACCTATTAACCTTTGCCGAGCTGTTACTGTCAATCCGCTTACTGCCACGGCAGCTATTGGAAATACGCTGAATTGGTACGATGTATTAACCGGCGGAACATCAAGTAACACAGCACCCACTCCTAATACAACGAATGTAGGTTCGGGTAACTATTATGTGTCACAAGTCAATTCGTTTGGTTGTGAGAGTAATAGGGCTACTATTGCTTATGCGATAAGCGCTTCCCCTATTATCACCGCTAATGCCAATAATCCTACTAAATGCCAAACAGCTACTGGTACTATTGAAATTAAAGGCTTATCAAATGGAGCTAATTATTCGCTTAATTATACAAAAGATGGTATTGCTCAAGCAACTCGAACCTTTACGGCATCGAATAATACTTATACAATATCCGGCTTAGCATCAGGTATTTACGACAATATCAAGGTAAAATTGGGTGATTGCGAATCGAATGCCGTTGGGCCGCTTTCTTTATCAGACCCCAATCCACCGGCTACGCCTAGCGTTATGGCCAATCCGGCGGTGTTGTGTAGCGGTGGCACGTTGAATTTAAATGCTAGTTCTACAACAGCCGGGGCTACTTACACTTGGTCGGGACCTAATAATTTCAGCACCAATACCGCCACTCCATCAATTGCAAATATTCCTATTGCCGGCAATGGCGTTTATTCTGTAACGGCAACACTTGCAGGGTGTACATCGGCGGCCGGCACAGTAAATGTAACTGTAAATGAAACCCCTGCCAATGTACAAATAACCGGAACCAATATTTGCAGTGGCAATACTTTAAACTTATCAGCTACTACTTCTACTATTGGTGCCGTTAGCTATTCGTGGACGGGGCCTAATAGCTTTAGCAGCAATAATCAAAATATGGCTATCACCAACACCGCTACTAATGCAAGTGGTAATTATAATGTAACCGCTACTTTAGGATCTTGTACTGCTTCCGCAAGTAAATCCATAATAGTTGACTCCACACCAAAAATTACAAGTGATAGCATTGCAATACCCACCAA
>JAIXOS010000106.1 GCA_027486695.1 Chitinophagaceae bacterium
TAACGCCTTTTTCGGGCTATCGTTTACTCATTCGTGGCGACAGGGGTTTTAATTTATTCAGCACGCCAATTGTACAAACGCCTTTAGGAATGTTGATGACTGCCGATACAAGATTACGAGCTAAAGGGGCATTAATTACAGGCAATGTAACTTTTAGCACAAGCGGTGTTACAAACAGTGTTACGGGTGCTGCCTACGTAGGCGCTTCGTATGGCTTAAACCAACAGTTAAATGGGTTTACAATGATTGGCAACCCATATGTATGTCCTATAGACTGGACCGTAATGGGTAAAACAAGTATTTCAGGAACTTGCTATTATCTCGATCCAACAATGGGTGCTGCCGGACAGTATGTTGCCATTAATGGTACGGTTAACCAGTATATACAAGCGGGTCAAGCTTTTTTTGTAAAAACAACAGGTACCAATCCGAGCATTCAAATAACGGAAAACGTCAAAGTATACAATAGTGCCAGATTGGCTGTATTTGGAAATAATGATAACAGAATCAAAATATCGTTATTCAAACAAGAAGCTGCCGATGGAAGCACCTACAGAAAGGTAGATGTAACGCATATTGTTTTGAGTGCTACATTTAGTAACTCTTTTGGAGAAGAAGATGCTGTTAAATTGAATGGTAGTGCAGACAATATGAGTTTGATGGAAGCCGGTGTTGCACAAAACCTAAGTATTGATGGCAGGTCTTTAGCCACCAAAGACGATACCATTGCTATTCAGTTTTCACAATTAGCAAGCACGAGTTACCGTCTTTATATAGAAGCAACGAATAATGATTCCACTAGTGGGTTATTACCTTACTTGTTCGATGCATATAAACAAACATACACGGCTATTACTAATGGAGAAAATACAATCACATTTACAGTTGATAATAACCAATTGTCTAGTTACAGCCGTCGTTTCAGCATTGTGTTTAAACAGGCAGCAGTTTTGGCAGCCAATAGCATAAAAGCATCGGGAGTTGTAAATGCAAATGGTTCTGTTACGGTTAAATGGACAAGCAATGCAGAAAACAATCTTAAATCATATGTGCTAGAGTATTCAAAAGATGCCGTAACGTATGCAAACGTGGGAACTGTTTCTGCAAATGCAAATGGGAACCTAAACTATGCTTTAACTGTCAATCAAATTTTAAATAAAGAATTTTTTTATCGTGTAAAAGCATTGTGTTTTAATGGCAACGCAACTTATAGCAATATTGTAAGCTTACGTGGTGAGGATAAAGTAATCAGTTACGGATTATATCCCAATCCATCGATTGATAGAAAAGTTAATTTCACAATCAATCATCCAACGCTTGGAAATTATAAATTGATGATGTACAATAGTATAGGACAAAAAGTGTATGAGCAAAACATTAGCCACAAATCTACCAAAAGTACGTACGCTCTTGCTTTGAGCGAACAACTTGCTTCAGGTACTTACACCGTTACGCTAATGGCAGAAGATGGTAAAAGCTTGGTTTGGAGTAGTTTGTTGGAAGTAAAATAAAACCACTTTCAGTTATAAAATGGATTGAAAATATAGTTTAGTCAAGATGATTCCTGCTTTTTTTAAATGGAGAAGTTGAATATGAGAATACTAATAAACAGGTTGATTTTGGGCGCATTGATGATGTGTGTGGTGGGCATTGTGCAAGGGCAAACTCCTGCTACGCTCGACGATAATGATCCCGGCATTGGTGGACCAGGTTTTGGCGATGCTGCTCCAGATGGGGGACCTGTTGTTCCAATACATGGAGGAATGTCTTTATTAATAGCCAATCTTGGTATTGGTTATGCATGTAGGAAACTAAAGCAAATGGAGGCAAATCAAAACAAAAGTGTAGTCTAGTTTTTCTGAGACAAGGGATTTTTTTTGAAAGTTATAATCATTTAACTATAATTAAATTTTTAAATTCAAGTTAACTATTTTAGGTTAAATTTTAATGTATTATATGCTGATATGGATGTTTAAAAAAAGTTTTTTAGTGGTGTGTTTTTGGGGATTATTAGGAAATGTAAAGGGACAAACAAATGGCTTTGTTTCCCCACAAAAAAAGGAAAATAAAAAATATCAATTGTGGTACGATGCGCCTGCACCCAATAGGGGAAAAGATTATAACAATGTTATGGCCGGTGGTGTGCCTTATGATAAAGATTGGGAAAATGCATCTTTACCAATAGGTAATGGCTGGCTTGGTGCAAACATTTTTGGCAGAACCGATACAGAAAGAATTCAGTTGACAGACAATACTTTGGCAAATAAAGGCCTATGGGTTATTGGAGGATTAACCAGTTTTGCCGAGTTGTATTTAGATATCAACCACACAAATCCCCAACAATATAAAAGAAGTTTAAGTCTTAATGATGCACTTGCTGCTACTTCATATAAAAATGATGGTGTTGATTATGAGAGAACGGTTTTTGCCAGTTATCCGGATAAGGTGTTGGTAATTAAACTAAAAGCAAACGCAAAAGGAAAACTCTCATTTGCACTACGCCCGATTATTCCATATTTAAAAAATATAGATACTACTCCCAATAACGATTACCGAACCGGTAATGTGTTTGCCAACAACGACGTAATAACACTTTCTGGAAAAATGGGATATTTTAATATTGCTTACGAAGGGCAATGTAAAATTATTAACTACGGAGGTGTTAAAAAAGCATTCAACGATGCCAATGGTGATCATGGTACCATCAATGTAAATGATGCGGATAGTGCTATGATACTTGTTGCGTTAGGTACCAATTATCAATTAGCAAGTAAAGTATTTACAGAAAAAGACAATACTAAAAAGCTAAACGTCTTTCCCTTGCCACACGATAAGGTTACAGCAATTATTGATGCCGCGGCTAAAAAAAGCTACACTCAACTGTTAGATAACCATGTAAAAGATTATCATGCCTATTTTAACAGGGTTACAGTCGATTTTGGTAGTACAGAACCTATAATTCCAACAGATAAGTTATTGGCGAATTATAAAAAAGGTCAACAAGATGCTTACTTAGAGGAACTCTACTTTCAGTACGGGCGTTATTTGCTTATTTCAAGTTCAAGGCCGGGAACATTGCCTGCAAACCTGCAAGGTACTTGGAGTCAGTACGATAAAACACCTTGGACGGGTGGTTATTGGCACAATGTAAACGTACAAATGAATTATTGGCCGGTGTTTAATACCAACCTTGCCGAGTTGTTTACTGCGTATGCAGATTATTACCAAGCCTACCGGGAGGAAGCGAATAATAAAGCAACTGAATATATTGCCAAGCACAATCCTGCAATGCTATCAAATATCCCGGGGGGCAATGGCTGGACAATAGGAACCGGGGCTACAGCCTATGTGGTTACAGGGCCGGGGGGACATTCTGGTCCGGGTACCGGCGGATTTATCAGTAAACTTTTCTGGGAGCAATATGATTTCACAAGAAACAACAATCTGCTAAAAAATGTGGGTTATCCCGCATTATTAGGAATGGGTAAGTTTTTGAGTAAAGTTGTAAAACCCAATAAAGATGGCTTGCTACTAACCGATCCTTCCGCATCGCCGGAACAAAAGGTAAAAGGAAAGTACTACACCACGGTTGGTTGTGCGTTTGATCAGGAAATGATTTATGAAAATAACAATGATTTATTGAGAGCTGCTCAAATTATCGGTACAAAAGACACTTCTTTGGCACTCATTGCCGCGCAGTTGCCTAAACTCGATCCTATCCAAATTGGAAGCTCCGGGCAAATTAAAGAATTTAGAGAAGAAAAGAAATATGGTGAAATTGGTGAGTACCGTCATCGGCATATTTCGCACTTGGTCAGTTTATATCCGGGCACGCTTATCAGTGCTAATACACCCGCTTGGCTCGATGCGGCAAAAGTTACTTTACGCGAAAGGAGCGATTTTTCAACAGGATGGGCGTTGGCGCATCGTTTAAATTTGTGGGCAAGGGCCAAGGAAGGAAACAGGGCGTATACTTTATACAAAAACTTATTGGCTACGCGTACACTTGATAATTTGTGGGATACACATCCACCTTTTCAAATTGATGGAAATTTTGGTGCTACGGCGGGCATAGCGGAAATGTTGTTGCAAAGTCATGAAGGTTATATTGCTCCTTTAGCGGCCTTGCCAAATGTTTGGTCGTCCGGCTCTTTTAAAGGGTTGGTAGCAAGGGGTGCTTTTGAAGTAGCCGCTTCATGGAATAAAAATCAAGCAACTGCATTTGAAATTCAATCAAAAGTTGGTGGCGTTTGTAAAGTGTATTATCCAAATAGCATCAAGGCAAAAGTTACAAACGTACAAGGCAAAAAATTGTCCTTTAAAATTGAAAATGCAGACCTTATTAGTTTGCCCACAAAAAAAGGCGACATCATTAAAATTAATAACATTCCTGAAAAGAGTACCATCAATGCAACTGATACCTTTATGATTACAGCTTTGGATGAAAAAAGTGTTGAATTGTCATGGAAAGCAGTTGCCAATGCAGCTTACTACAAAGTGTATAAAGCTGTGGGAGATGCACCTGATTATGAATTAGTTGCTGATAAGATAATGGAAAAGAAATTTCAGTTTCAGTCTGCAAATATTGCAGCATTGGGTCGTACAACTTTTAAAGTAACAGCAGTAGACGATAAGGGTACTGAAAGTATTGGAAAATTAGTTTACATCAATAATCGATTAATAGATAAGTAAATATTTAATAATAGATAAATTTTTTAACGTGAAATCTTTGTGTTTATTTTTAGTTGGTACATTGCTGATGGGTAAGGATGTTTTTGGTCAGTCATTTCAATCCTATAAAAAAATGAATGACGGTGTTGTAGTACAATTGTCCGAAGGTCAATTAATATTAAAACCGCTGGCAAATAATGCGGTGAGAGTTCAATTTGTAAAAGAAACACCAATCAATTTACCTGAATTAATCTATCTGCCAAATTCCATCAAAACGCCTTCATTCACTGTTCAATCGAGGGGAAAACAACTAGAACTGTCAGTTGATAAGATAAAAGTGGTTTTAAATAAGCAAGATGGAAGCCTCACATTTTACAATAACCAAGGCATGAAATTATTAAAAGAATCTCCTAATTCCAGATTCCTGAATCGTACATATACCATGGGAGAACCTTCCTATAATGCATGTGTAACTTTTGATTCGCCTGGTGATGAAGCTTTATATGGTTTAGGCGCTTTTCAAGATGGCCATTTCAATTTGCGGAACGTGCCAAGAGATTTGTTGCAATTAAATACACAAATTTCTATTCCGTTTTATTATTCCACCAAAGGGTATGGTTTATTGTGGCATCAATATGGCGAAACGCGGTTCAACGTGCCAAAAGATACCATTGATTTAAGCATTGCTAAAAGTAAAGACACCGCATCCAAATTTGTTGAAGCAACAACCGATGCAGGAACAAAAAAACTAAAAACTTCTTCCACTGCCTACACGGGTAATGTCAACATAAATAAAGCAGGTAAATATGCTTTTTTTCTCAATTATGGCAACATGGAACACATACATAGTTTGGCAATTGATGGTAAAAAAATCATTGAACAAACCAATACTTGGTTGCCTTATTCGGCGTCAGCCATTGTTTATTTAGAAAAAGGAAACCATGCTGTTGAAGTAATTGCAAAAGAAAAAAACAGTCCTACAGTAACCTTTCAAGCAGTAGCCAACTTTACCACACTTGAGTCGCCCAATGCAAAGTTGTTGGATTATACGGTTTTTGCAGGTCCCGAGGCCGATACCATCATTTCAGCGTTCCGAAACCTTTCGGGTAAAGTGCCTATGCTGCCCGAACATGCTTTTGGCTTTTGGCAATGTAAGGAGCGTTACAGTTCTTCTACAGAATTAATCAATGCGGTTACGGAGTTCCGGAAAAGAAAAATTCCATTGGATATTATTGTTCAAGATTGGCAATATTGGGGTAAGTATGGTTGGGGTGCTATGAAATTTGACGAAAATTTTTACCCTAATCCAAAAGGCATGATTGACTCTTTGCATCAATTAAATGCCCGTTTTAGCATTTCTGTTTGGGAAAGAGTAAATAAAAATGCTGATATCGGAAAAGCTTACCAAGCAGCCAATCTTTACTTACCCAATGAAGACGTGGTAGATATGTTGCATCCGCAATTGCGTAAAAAGCATTGGGAAAATATGGATAAAGGAATTTTTCAAAAGGGTGTAGACGGATGGTGGATGGACGCTGTAGAACCTGAGAACGACAAAATGCATGGGGCAAAATGTTATTTGGGTCCGGGCGATTATTACAGAAACACCTATCCATTATTTGTAAGTCAGGCCGTGTACGAAGGGCAGCGTCAAACTACTTCATTAAAAAGGGTGAATAACTTAACGCGATGCGCATTTGCAGGGCAACAGCGGTATGGTACCATCGTTTGGAGTGGCGATGTAGGTAGCACTTGGGATGCTTTTCGCCGTCAAATCAATGCAGGATTGGGTTTTTGCATTACCGGACAACCGTTTTTTACAACAGATATTGGTGGCTTTTTTCGTCCTAAAACCACCCAATATACCGATACTGCATACCACGAATTACTAATACGTTGGTTTCAGTATGGTACTTTCAATGCCATTCAGCGTATTCATGGCTATAAAACCAATACCGAGTTATGGCTTTTTGGCGATACTGTTTTGCAAAATTGTAAAGAGATGATTGATTTGCGTTACCGCTTGATACCTTATATCTATTCTACTTCTTGGCAGGTGAGTAAAA
>JAIXOS010000058.1 GCA_027486695.1 Chitinophagaceae bacterium
CAGAAGGCAGAAGGCAGAAGGCAGAAGGCAGAAGGCAGAAGGCAGAAGGCAGAAAAATTTTGGGGATACAAAGTACAAAAAATATAGCTCCTTCCTCCTGCCTTTTTCCTCCTCCTTGTGTTCTTTGTGAATAAAACTACGTGTTCTTCGTGGTTAAAAAAGTAAAACATGCACAACTCTTTCCTCTTTTTTCTTCCTCCTTGTGTTCTTTGTGAAAAAACTCCGTCTTCTCCGTGGTTAAATAGAGAAACATGCACAACCTTTTTCTCTTTTTTCTTCCTCTCAGTGTTCTTTGTGAAAAACTCCGTGTTCTCTGTGGTTAAAAAGTAAAACATGCACATCCCCCAAAATTGGTTATTGGAACAAGATCCTAGCCCCTTAAATGAAGATGCCCCCGATATGTTGCGCATCCATTCTATTGAAACGTTTGGTACGCACGACGGACCGGGCATTCGAATGGTGGTTTTCGCGCAAGGCTGTCAATTTCGTTGCTTGTACTGTGCCAATCCCGATACTTGGGATGTAAAGGGCGGAGCCTTTAAGCCAATTGACGATATTGTACAAATGGCCATCCATCAAAAACCTTACTTTGGAAAAAAAGGAGGGGTTACCATTTCGGGTGGCGAACCCACTTTGCAACGCAGCAAACTACTTACCTTGTTTCAAAAATTGCACCAAGCTGGTATTAATACAGCCTTGGATTCGAACGGGCGCTTATTGAACGACGAGGTAAAAGCCCTATTAAATGAAACAGATTATTTGTTGCTCGATGTGAAACACATTAACGATGAGTGGCACCACCAACTCACGGGTCTTTCTAACAGCAGCGTGCTAAAAGTGGCGGAGTACCGCGAAAGTACGGGCAAGCCCATGTGGCTGCGTTATGTGTTGGTACCCGGTTGGAGCGACCAAGAAGAATACCTGCACCAATTAGGGCAACATTTTAAAGACTATACAACAATTGAAAAAATTGAAATTCAGCCTTATCACCGTTTAGGCGTACACAAGTGGGAAGCCTTGCAAATGGAATACCAACTTAGCAATGTGCCGCCTCCAAGTAAAGAATTGCTTGCCAAAGTGGCCGCTATTTTTCAATTGTATTTTAAAGAAGTACAAGTGAATTAGGAATTGCGAAATCGTATTTCTCACAGTTACTAGAATCGGATTTCCGCTTTCATGTTATTTGTTCCTCAAAATATTCAATAATATTTATTACGAATGCTTCTTGAGTTTTTTAAAAATTATGTTCCAAATTGTTCTATTGAACTCTTCTAAATAGTAGCAACCCGCATGTAGTAGATAATTGATGAGTATAAATAGCTTCAATATTATTTTTATTACATTTTATTGAATTATCAGGCCTTTTACGTAAGATTGCAGATAATTTAAAAACTATATGAAAAAACAGTCTACTATTTTTACTTTTTTTATTTTATTGCTGTTTACGGCGAATGGGCAGTTTAATTACAATGTTGCAAATTCGTCACTAAGTTTGAGTAATTACACAGACATAGGTTCAAATGGAACCGCTATCACTACCAATTTTCAAGGTGGTGTAATGACCTATCGTAATGCCAATTCTTCTATTCAAAATATTGGATTTAATTTTATTTATAATGGTAAAGTATTTACTCAATTTGTACTTAGTGCAAATGGATTTATTAAATTAGGTAGAGTTGCCCCGGCTATTGGAAATTCAAATCCGTTTAATTCAGACACAAATATTATTTGCCCGGTTACCTTTTCAATGATACAAAATGCTGCGCCTGAATACCGAGTTTATACAAATGGTGTCGCTGGTAGTAGGGTATGTACCATACAATTTAAAGGCATCCGAGATTCATCTACTTTTCAACAAAATCAATTCTTTTCTTTAGAGTTTCAAATCAAACTTTATGAAACAAGCAATGATATTGAATTTGTTTATGGAAATTTTTTACCAACTACGTTAAAGTCAAGTACATCGGTTTACAATGTTGGCATTAAAGGTAGCGACTTAATATCTTTTGTAAACTATAAGGGAAACAGCACAGCTGATTGGTCAGCCAGTAAATTTCTGGATAGTATATTTAATATTTCTTCAGGCAAATACTTAAGCAATAATAACTATCCAATAAATGGACTAACAATTAAGTTCAAGGCGTTTACTGCTCCCAATAAAGATGCCAAGGTTTATACTGTTTACCATACCCCAAAAATCGTGATTAATAATCCTCACATCGTTAGTGCTTGCATCAAAAACACAGGTAATACTACTTTAAATAATCTGCCCATAACCTTAACTGTTAATGGTGCCAATACTTTTACAGACGTACAAACCATTGCATCTTTGCCAGCTGGTGCAAATACGGTAGTTTATTTTAAAGCATACACCCCATTGATAGCAGGTGTCAATACAATTAAGGTTTATGTACCCACGGATGATGTAAATAGCAATAACCAAATGAACAAAACTGAAACTGTTGGTGCTGTTTTTAGTAATGTTAATGATGCATCAGTTTTTTATTCTGGTGTAAAAACTAGCTTGGGTTCAGATAATGGAATTTTAATTGAGAACACTGGTTCAAAAGCTATCAATCAAATTACTGCATATAGTACTTCGGCTTCAGGGGAGAAATTTCTAGCAAGTATATATTCTGCTTTTAACAATACTCCTGAAACGCTAATATGGGCGTCTGACACCCTGATTTGTACTTCTAAACAAACCTTAGTGAGTGTCCCTAACATCGCTGTGACAGATAATTTTTTTATAGTATTTACCCAACCTGCAACTTCTTCTTATTTTACTGGTTTTGAATTTGAATTCCCGTTACGTAATAATGTTTTCTTTGAAAGAAGTCCCAACAGTACGGGAACATGGCGTTTACAAAAGGGAGGCGCAAGTAATAATAACTACAATAAATATTTAACAGATGTGCAATTTGCGGATGTTTTACCACTAACTCTGCTTGATTTTAATACCCAACTCAAAGGAAACAATTGCTTCATTAGCTGCAAACTTGGTAGTGCAGAAACTATAAGTTCTATTGTATTAGAAAGAAGCATGGCGGGTAGTAATGACTGGAAAACAATAGATTCAAGAGCAATTATTCAGCAAAATTCTTTACTAACATATGCGTATACAGACGAGAATATCCCACAAGGAAAATATTTCTATCGCTTAAAATTAATTGAAAAAACTGGCGCTTTTAGTTACAGTTCTACAAAAGTTGTTGATGTAACTAATAATCCGTTATTTGTACTTTATCAAAACTATCCGAATCCCGCAGTAACTAGTACAACCATTGGTTACGAATTGGATAATGCTGCAAATGTAAGCATTGAATTATTTAATCAAGAAGGCAAACTAGTAACTACTTGGAAACGAGGAACACAAAGCAAGGGCAAATTTGCCTTTCAGGTTAATGTAAGCTCATTACCATCTGGAACATACCATTATAAGTTAGTTGCTACAAACGAAAAAAACGGCAGCACTATCTCGCTAATCAAACAAATGCAAATTGCTAAATAATCAATTTGTTAAGCAGTAACAGAAAAGCCTCAGAGGTGCCATTTAGAGAACTACACCACTGGGGCTTTTCTACATATTTGAAAAAAAGCAACACCTCATTACTAGAAAAAGATGAACATAATTGAATGATTATCAAAGCCGAACGCAACGTACTTTTTTGGCTTCTTGGTTCAGTACGTTTAAATTGGTTCTGTAGCTAGAGGTTAATTCCAATCCACCCCTGATTTTGGCACTCGTGCTTAACTGCGATAAAGTGGCATCGTAACTCATTCCCACTACAAAGTGATTGTATTCCAATTTAACCACCGGTATTAGTGCATCTTTCCAACGATAAAATCCACCAAGTGATAAAACGGTTTTATAGTTGGAATAATAACCTGGCGATACTTCAATAGCGTAGATGCCCCCGGCAATAAATTGTTGGTGGGCACTTTGCCGAAAATAGTCTGCATGAAACATGAGTTTATTTACATCGCTCGTGGGCAACGTGATGCCGGTATTGATGGTAAATTTTCGATGTAGTGTTGTGCTGAGTTCATTATTGGTGAAAAATGCTATTTTGGGATTGTTAAAATGAAAAAGCGAAGCCCCAATGTAACAACTGTTGTTATTGCCCCACGCAGCACTATACACCAACCCGGTGCCTAAATCCCAATAGGTTTTTCCGGTATTGTTAAATACTTGCTGACTCGGGTTGTTGGCATTAAATGAACCATTGACAAATTGATCGTCTAAGTGCAATTTGGTGGCATCAAATTGACTATTGACTGCCCCGCCCATGAAGGCGAGTGATAAATAGCTATCGTATGCTTCGCTAAGCGATTTGTGAAAATTAATAACCGGTAAAATTTGGGTGCGTTTAAGGTTGATATCGCCGGCAGCATCTTCCGTTAATTGCGCCCCTACCGTAAAAAAATCACTAGCATTACCAATGGCAAATTTTGTTTCAATACCCACTCCGGCTGTTCTAAATGGCGTGGTAATGCTTTGCCATTGATTTCTGAATATACCCGATACTCGAAAGTCACCATCAAAAATACCTGCTAGTGCCGGATTTCGTAACAGCGGGTTTTCATAAAATTGAGAAAAGGCAGCATCCTGACCAATCGCGGGCATGTACTCTACGCAAAAGATGAGGATGAGTAGGGGAAATATTTTTTTCATTTTAAATAGAATTGTCATGGTTATTTTATAATCGCAATGTTTCCTTTGTACGTGTAGCTAGCATCATTATCACAAACAACTTCGCATATATATACGTATACATCCGATGGTTGTGCTTTGCCATTAACTTGGCCATTCCAACCCTGCGAAGGATCGTTTGGTAAAATATTGGCGCGTTCAAATACCACTTGTCCCCAACGATTAAATATTTTAAAGTGTTTAACCGATTTAATGCCCGAAGCACGTACCATAAACACATCATTATGGCCATCGCCATCCGGCGTAAAGCCATTAGGGAAATACACTTGCGCACTTTCGCAGAAAGCCTTAATGCACATGGTATCGGTATTGCTTTTACATCCGTAAATATTTTCCACGTTTAATGTATAGCACACATCTTTTTTAACGGTAGCCATTGGAGAGGGACAATCTAAGCAGCTCAAATTGGTATTAGGTGTCCAATGATACTGCGCAATAGGGCCTGCCGTAGCAACAGGGAAAACAATTTTTGG
>JAIXOS010000047.1 GCA_027486695.1 Chitinophagaceae bacterium
CCTTTTTTTGACCATTCTGCATAAGTCAGCCCTTTCTTTTCGTCAGGTTTACCAGCAGCGTCACGTTTCTTTACAAGCGATAACATTTTTTCAGTTGAGCCATTATATTTTGCTTTCAAATCAATTTTTTCATAATCAAATCTTTCATCATCATTGCCAACAAAATCTAAATCATACAATGCTTCAAATACAGTTACTTTTTCATTACCACTAACAGTTGCAGGTACATCTGTTATTAACTTCTGGTCTTTTCTGCAACCAATAAACAAAACTCGTTCACGGTTTTGCGGAACGCCATAATTTGAAGCTAATGCAACAAAAGGTTGCTCAATATTGTACAAACGAATGTGTGATAGAATTTCTTGAAATTCTTTTTCCTTTTTAGCTTTTACAACAAACTCATTTAAGCCGTTCATACATTCATCAAAGGAATAGGCAAAAATTTCAAGTGCGGTGATTATTTGTGCTATTTCTTTGGTAAATACTTCGTTGGGTTTTAAGTTGTTAAATGCTGTATGTATTTTTTCAATAATAGTTTCAGCCTCTATCGAAGTCAGAAAATTATCGAAATCATCAGCAAAAAAATCATTGTCTAAATCGGAAAATGACTTTTCGTTTATTACTTTCTTTCTTATGTAAGCCAATTCTTTACTACGTTTCAACAAATTAAAACCGTGGCGAATTGTACTAATGTTTTTATCTGTCTTGCTTGTTTTGTAATCAACAATTTTTGGAGTAAGCAGCCTAAATTTATTTTCGACATTTTGAATGTAACTATCTTTCAATTGCTCATATTCTTTGTCAGTAGCTTTTTCAAACTCTAAACGTAAATTGTAACATTCCAAAATAAAAGGTTGCTCTGTTTCGGCTTTTCGTAATTGAGCAATGAAAAATGTGAGTTGATGAAATTCCTTTAAATCGACAATAGAACGAATTTCTTGCAATATCATTTCTTTGATTTTGCCTTCTTCTTTTGTTAATATTCCTTTTACGTTTTCCATCACAAAATACTTAGGTCGCAACTGCCTAATCACTTTGAGATAGTGAGCAAACAAATCATCTTTCTTGTCAAATTTTTTCCGTTTACCAGCCAAACTGAAACTTTGACAAGGCGGTCCGCCACACACAATATCAACTTCTTTGCCTTTTAATTTTTTTAGAAAGTTATCTAAAAAGTCAGGTTCAGTTATATCCTGTTTTAAAAATTCAGCATCAAGCCCAAGTTGATAATTGTATCTGGCAAGGTGAGTAAGTTCACAGTTTTCATTAATGTCACTTGCTAACAGAAAGTCGTAAAATTTGTTGTCATATTCAGCTTGTAAAAATCCTTCGCTAAAACCGCCAGCACCAGCGAATAAATCAACAAAAGTTACTTTTTGCATCTGTTCATACTGAGCTGGATTTTCACAAACAATGTTTACATCTGTATTGATTTTCCTGCTATTTACAAGGGACAATATTTTATCCTTAACTCTTTTATCAGTAAAGTGTGAGTGTGGTGCAGTTTCAAAATGTTTTTCGACCTCTTGTTTTAAAAAGTTCAAAAACTTGTTTATCAACTTGTGGCAATATTCTGTTTCCTTGACCAATTGGTTGGTATTATCCCAATCCTTTTTGAATATCTTTTCACCAGTTGACACCTTTATTTGGACATCCTTTTGGCGTAGGACAAGATGTATCGGATACTTCTTGCCTTTATCGGCCTTATCTAAGTAAAATTTGACATTAACCATATTTGCGGACGTTTTAACGGACACGGACAAATTTACGGACACTTTCGAGAATTGCAACTAATTGACCACTTATTTTTTTTTTTTTTTCACTCAAACAGACAGGGTACGCGTACAACGCGAGGTTTGGCAATAGTGTGGGGCGATGGCCAAGTGTGACACAACTCAAAGCTCCACCATAGCCAAGCCTAGGTTGAAAGATGCATCTTGATTGGAGCAGTAGCCAATGGTCTACCATGTTGCGCGGTGTTGCTTCTGTTGAACGGTGCCAACGCCACTACAGCTACATGGGTGGTACCGGCCCATGGCTCACACCAAGTAAAGGCTACCGTGTAGCCGCTATTTTCTCTTCTGTTTATTGAATTGGGGTGTCAGCGAAAACTGATGAAAATCATCTTTTCGCTTGAGTTATGTCATACTTGTGTCAGTTGCGCACGGCTACTTTTGACATTAATTAGAGCTATTTATGAGTGTAATTATTGTTTTATTGTTGGCGAGTATTGGCGTTGCTTCGCTGTTTTTGGCCGCCTTTTTATGGAGTGTCAAAAGTGGTCAGTACGACGATGAACAGTCGCCCCCATTACGCATGTTGTTCGATGCAACGTTACCCGATCCAATGGAGGTAAGTGCTAGCAGGGAGAACGATGCTACCAAATAAAGCCGGTCTTTTTATTTCTACGGAATCAGAAATCCACAACCATTATAAACACCAAGCTTCAACTATGCAACTAGAAAAGTTCTATTACGACAACAAGATTGTAAAAATGTTTGCCTACGCCACTATTTTGTGGGGCGTTGTAGGCATGTTGGCCGGTTTGCTGGCCGCGGTACAAATTTATTTACCGGCTGCTAATTTTAATATGCCCTATACTACTTTTGGGCGTGTACGACCAGTGCATACCAATGCCGTTATTTTTGCATTTGTAGGCAACGGGATATTTATGGGCGTTTACTATTCGTTACAACGATTGTGTAAAGCACGCATGTTCAACGATGCGCTCAGCCGAATTCATTTTTGGGGATGGCAATCCATTATTGTAGCAGCAGCCATCACATTATTATTAGGTTATACCACGGGTAAAGAGTA
>JAIXOS010000324.1 GCA_027486695.1 Chitinophagaceae bacterium
CCCTGCCGATATTGGTAAAACCATGGCCCAAGCATTGGCTAAATAAAGAAAGTACTTATTTTAAATAGCTATTGAGGCTGTCTCTAATTTTTGAGACAGCCTCTTTTTTTGCACGTTACTATAAAAAGGGTAAATCGCATACGCGTGTATGAACAAAATGGCTTCCGCACAGCCACAGTAAATGCGGCTGATATAGCTGCAAAAGCTTCCAACCTGTTTAGAAAGCCCGTTAAAAATGACAAACCTCATTTTTAACCCTTGTATACCTAAGTAGCTTCGCTAGTACTAAACAACTTTGTTATGCAGGTTTGCATCGATTTATTGCACCGATACAATGTAGCCGTACCTCGGTATACTAGTTATCCTACTGTACCCTATTGGAAAGAAGGAATAGAGATTGCCCAATACCAACATTTGGTTAGCAACCAATTGGTAACCACCAATCAATACAGTGGCATTAGTTTGTACATACACCTTCCTTTTTGCGAATCTTTGTGTACCTATTGTGGATGCAACAAAAAAATTACCACCCATCATGGAGTTGAAACTACTTACTTGCAAGCGGTGATAACGGAATGGGAACTGTATGTACAGCAAATGGGGCAAAAACCCATTATTAGAGAGTTGCATATTGGCGGAGGCACACCTACCTTTTTTTCGCCACAAAATTTACAACTATTGTTAACGGCTATCTTAAGTAAAGCCATCGTGCATCCGCAGCACGAATTTAGTTTTGAAGGTCACCCGAACAATACCACCACCGAACATTTACAAGTGCTGTATGACTTAGGTTTTAGAAGGGTTAGTTTTGGCGTACAAGACAATAATCCGCAAGTGCAGCACATCATCAATCGCATTCAACCGTTCGAGCAAGTGCAAAAAGTAACCCAAGAAGCAAGGCGTATTGGATATACATCAGTTAATTTTGATTTAATATATGGATTACCCTTGCAAACAGAAGCTACTATTGAAGCCACCATTTTACAATGTATTGCTTTAAAACCCGATAGGGTAGCATTTTATAGTTATGCCCATGTTCCATGGACAAGCAAAGGACAGCGCTTGTTTAGCGAAGCAGACTTGCCTACTACACGTACCAAAATGCTTTTATACCAAAAAGGAAAACAGTTGTTTGCGCAAAATGGATATACCGATATAGGGATGGATCATTTTGCCCTACCTACCGATAGTTTGTATCGTGCATGGAAAAATGGTGCTTTGCATCGAAATTTTATGGGCTATACCACCCAACAAACACAAATGCTGCTTGGCTTAGGTGTATCGAGTATCAGCGATATTGGCGTAGCGTACGCACAAAACCACAAAACCATTCATGATTATTATGCAGCTATAGCCGCCGGATCATTGGCTATCAACAAAGGCTATTTTTTAACCGATGAAGATGTTGCATTTCGGCAATATATTTTAAATATTAGTTGCACAGGTAAAACACTTTTTAACCCTAACCATTTTGATACCTTGTACCAATATACTTTTCAAGAACTCAAAATCTTAAAAGAAGATAATTTAATTGAATGGGACGCTAAAGGAATGGTGGTAACCGCTTTAGGTCGGCATTTTATCCGCAACATTTGTAAAGCCTTCGATTTGCATTTGCTCCGTACCCAATATGTGCCCAAAGTACCCCAGTTTAGCAAAGCCATATAAGTCTGTAATGCTTTCAAGTGCTTTACTACATCCCAAAAACTACTTTTTTTTAAATTTGGTTGTTAATACAACTATTTGTTACATTTGCAACGGAAAAACAAAGTAAGAAGGGAACGGAGCACGTTCCCTTCTCTTTTAGGTAACCCTCCCAATCTGCGATACCAATAAGATAGATTGATACACAAATATGACAGTAGCAGAACAGATACAAGCAATTGAAGCCTTTATAGGCGATGTGCTAGCCGAAACGCCCGAATACTTTATGGTATCGGTAAAAATAAAACCCACCAATAATATCAGGGTTTATTTAGATGGAGACGCCGGCTTAACCATCGAAAAATGTGTTTTTTTCAACAGAAAATTATACAAACTAATAGAAGAAGCAGCCATGTACGCCGAAGGCGACTTTAGCTTAGAAGTATCAAGCCCCGGTATTACCGAGCCACTAAAACTACTTAGGCAGTACCAAAAAAATGTGGGTCGTTCTGTGGAAGTGCTCTTTAACGATGATACTGAAAAACAGGGAACCTTGCTAGCCGTAACCGAAGCCGATATTGTGATAGAAAGCACGGAAGGCAAAGGCAAAAAAGCAGTAACACAGCAATTGGTGATTCCATTAAACAATATAAAATCAACAACCGTTCAAATTAAATTTTAGAACACAGTACAAAAAGTGCACCCCTTGCACGATTTTGTAACCGGTAAATCGAAACTAGTATGGCAAGTATTAACCTAATCGACGCATTTCAAGACTTTAAAGAAGCCGAAAACCTTGATCGTCCAACGTTAATGAAAGTGGTGGAAGACGTTTTCAAAACCTTATTGCGCAAAAAATATGGTAGCGACGATAATTTTGACGTAATTGTAAATGCTGAAAAAGGTGACCTCGAAATTATCCGCCGTCGATTAATTGTAGACGATGGCGAAGTAATTGATCCCTTGGCCGAAGTAGCTTATAGCGACGCGGTTAAAATAGAACCCGATTTTGAAGTAGGTGAAGAGTTGTACGAAGAAGTAGATATGGTAGATTTTGGCAGAAGAGCTATACTAGCCGCCAAACAAACACTTGCAAGCCGTATCAGCGATTTGAAGAAAAACGTACTTGTTAAAAAATACGAAACCCGTATTGGCGAAATTATTAGTGCCGAAGTGTATCAGGTTTGGAAAAAAGAAGTGCTATTGGTAGACGACGAGGAGAATGAACTCATTTTACCCAAAAGCGAACAAATTCCGCAAGACTATTTCAAAAAAGGCGAAAGCGTACGTGCCGTTGTAGAAAGGGTAGACATGAAAAATAATACACCGGTTATTATTTTATCTAGAACAAGCCCTTTGTTTTTAGCAAAATTGCTAGAAATAGAAGTGCCCGAAATATTTGATGGCCTTATTTCCATTAAAAAAATTGTTCGCGAGCCGGGCGAACGTGCTAAAGTAGCTGTAGAAAGTTACGACGACCGAATTGACCCCGTAGGTGCTTGCGTAGGTATGAAGGGAAGCCGTATTCATGGTATTGTACGCGAATTGAAAAATGAAAATATTGATGTAATCAATTATACCACTAATTTGCAACTGCTTATTCAGCGCTCATTAACGCCGGCTAAAATTAGCTACATGAAATTGGATGACGCCAAAAAACAAGCCGATGTGTATTTGAAAGCCGATCAGGTGTCGCTTGCAATTGGTCGTAGAGGGGTAAACATTAAATTAGCTTGCGAAATTACCGGTTACGAAATAGATGTGTTCCGTGAAGATGAAGAGCAAGAAGAACAATTTGATATTGACTTAGAAGAATTTGGCGACGAAATTGAACAGTGGATCATTGACGAATTCAAACGTGTAGGATGCGATACCGCCCAAAGCGTATTGAGCCTTACCGATGCCGAATTAGAAAGAAGAACAGATTTGGAAAAAGAAACAATCCAAGAAGTAAGAAAAGTACTACAAGCCGAGTTTGACAGAGAAGATTAAGAACACTAATAGCCAATACCTATGATAATTTGCTTATTTACCTATTTTCAAGTGGCAATAGGGTTACAAAAATCAGTAAATTAGCATTAAATATAGGCTCAGCAACGCTAAAAAAATCGCTTGCAAAAGCGAATTGCCCATAATTATTTGAAATGTTCGAAACATATATTTCGAACGGTTGACAAAACAAAAACACTGAATGTCAGAACTTAAATTGCCCAGGCTGTTAGCAGCCGCTAAAGAATTTAATATAGGTCAAGATACCTTAATTGATTTTTTGGCGAAAAAAGGATTTAACAAAGAAGAACTAAAGCCTACTGCCAAGCTTTCGGAGCCCATGTATTATGCTTTACAGGCCGAATTTCAAAGCGATAAGCAGGCCAAAACCAAAGCCGATCAAGTAGAAATACCCAAAGGCGTTCAAAACGAACGCAAAAGAAGAGATGAGGAAGATTTAAGTTTCGCAAAAAAAGAAGACAAACGTCCACTCTTTAAAGAAGATGCGCCGATTGTGGAACCAACAGCACCTGCTGCACCAATTGTAGTGGCAGAGCCGGTGGTAGTTGCAGCACCCGCTCCTATAGTTCCTGAGCCAATAAAAGAAGCGGCACCGCTTATTGTGCCAACAGTGGTGGCGGTTACCGAAACAGAAAAAGCACCGGCAATTACTTTGCCAGTTGAGGCTCTAGTTCAGCCAAATATAGTTGCAAATATACCGCCTCCACCAACGGCACCCATTGCTCCTGCGGACCAAGCAGCTTCCCATGTTCGTTTGGATGCACCTGAAATAGAAGGGCCAAAAATTATCAATAAAATTGACTTATCTGCTATAGATTCTTCCACTCGACCTAAAAAAGTAATTCGTTCTTCAGAGCCGGAAGTAGAAAAGAAAGATGCCCCAATTGAGGTTAGTCAACCTATTGTTGAGGTGCCTCCGGTAGTGAATAAGCCTGTGGTTGTGACCAACGAGCCAATTGTAGTTGCTCCTACTGTTGTGCCGCCCCCTGCCGACATTGTTGTAGAACAACCTGCAACTCCTAAGCCAATACAGCCAATTGTGGCTACCGGCAACATTATTTCAGCGGAAGCACCCTCTGAAGAGTCGGTTCCCGTAATTGAAAATATTGAAGTTGAAAAACTAACAGGACCTAAAATATTGGGTAAAATACAATTACCCGTTGATAGTGATACCCGTCCAAAACCTGTTGATAGAAACGAACCACGCAAACGTAAACGCATACCAGTAGATCGTAAAGGTGGTAGCGGACAACCTAATAGTGGTGGTGGCAATCAACAAGCACCCTATAATCCAGGTGGTTTTAACAGAGAGAATCGCCCTCAAATGCCGGCTAATAACCAACAAGTGGGAGGTACCGGTTTAGGTCCTAATAGACCAATTGTTCCGGCACAGCCACGTGGTGGACAAAGTGCCGGCGGCTTTAATCGCGATAACAATAGAGGAGGCGGAGCCAACCAAAATCGTGGTGGACAAGGCGGCTTCAACAAAGACAATCGTGGAGGTGGCAATAGAAATGCTGGAGGCAATAGGGATGTAAGAAGGGATGAAAATAAAGAAATAGACGCTAAAGAAATACAAGATAAAATTAAGGAAACCCAAGCTAAATTAGCTGGTAGTGGCGGTAGAGGTAAGAGCTTAAAAGCCAAATACCGACGCGCCAAACGTGACGAGGCAGCCGATGCACTTGGCAACGAGGGCAATGACGATAATAAACTACAAGTTACCGAATTTGTAACCGTAAGTGAACTTGCCAATTTGATGGATGTGAGCTTTGCAGAGGTAATTGGTAAATGTATGGGACTCGGCATTATGGTTAGCATCAACCAAAGGTTAGATGCAGAGGTAATTGAACTAGTTGCTAGCGAGTTTGATTTTGAAGTTGAATTTATAGGTGTTGATGATGTAGATGAAGACATGGAAGACAGTGATACGGATGCGCCTGAAGACTTAGAAGGTCGTCCGCCAATTGTTACCATCATGGGTCACGTTGACCATGGTAAAACTTCGTTGCTCGACTATATACGTAATGCAAGCGTGGTAGCGGGCGAAGCCGGAGGTATTACCCAACACATTGGAGCTTACGAAGTAATGTTGGAAAGTGGCAAAGCCATCACCTTCCTCGATACTCCTGGTCACGAGGCCTTTACCGCAATGCGTGCGAGAGGTGCTAAAGTAACCGATATCGCCGTAATTGTAGTAGCTGCAGATGATGCCGTAATGCCTCAAACAAAAGAAGCTATTAGCCATGCTCAAGCAGCTTCCGTTCCAATGATTTTTGCAGTCAATAAAATAGATAAAGACGGTGCTAAACCTGAGAAAATATACGAACAATTAGCTGGCATGAATATTTTGGTGGAAAGTTGGGGCGGTAAGTTCCAAAGCCAAGAATTGAGTGCTAAAAAAGGCTTAAACGTTGATTTGTTATTGGAAAAAATATTGCTCGAAGCAGAATTGTTGGAACTAAAAGCCAATCCAAATAGAGAAGCCGTGGGTTCTATCATTGAAGCCTCATTAGATAAAGGACGCGGTTATGTAGCTACTATCTTGGTGCAAAATGGTACCCTGCGTCAGGGCGACTTGATTGTATCGGGTCAATATTATGGTAGGGTGAAAGCCATGTTTAACGAGCGTAACCAACGTGTTACAGAAGCAGGTCCTTCTACGCCGGTGGTAATATTGGGATTAAATGGTGCACCGCAAGCGGGCGAGAAATTCAAAGTATTTGAAGACGAAGCCGATGCAAAAGAAACAGCTACCAAACGTGCACAAATTTTGCGCGAACAAGGATTGAGAGCAAGAAAACACATTACGCTTGATGAAATTGGACGTCGTTTGGCCTTGGGTAATTTCAAAGAGTTGAATGTGATTATTAAGGGCGACGTGGATGGTTCCGTTGAAGCGTTGAGCGATAGTTTGCAAAAATTATCTACCGGCGAAGTAGCTATTCGTGTGGTACACAAAGGTGTGGGACAAATTTCTGAAAGTGACGTATTGTTGGCTACTGCTTCAGATGCAATTGTTATTGGCTTTAATGTTCGTCCTTCATCGCAGGCAAGTAGGCTTGCAGATGCCGAAGGGGTACAAATTAAAATGTATTCCATCATTTACACGGCTATCGACGAAATTAGAAGTGCGATGGAAGGGATGTTGGAACCTAAAGTGGAAGAAAAAGAAGTTGCAACTGTTGAAATACGCGAAGTATACAAATTTGATAAAGCCACAGTGGCAGGTTGTTACGTACAAGAGGGCAAAGTTAAGCGCGACCATAAAATACGGGTATTTAGAGACGGTATATTGGTATACCCTCGTCAGGAAGGCGGCTTTGCAGAATTGGGCAGCTTAAAACGCTATAAAGATGATGTGAAAGAAGTAAATAATGGTTTCGAATGCGGATTAACTGTGAAAGGATTCTCGGATCTTACCGTAAACGATACGATTGTGGCTTACGAAGAGGAAGAAGTAAAACGTACTTTGTAGAACACGGTCATTAATAGTATAGCACTTGTAAGTGCAGCATGAAATAGGGGTTATAACCGCAGGGTTCTAGCCCCTATTTTTTTGTAATTTTTTTTGGGTGGTGATAATAGCAAGAAAGTATTCAAAATCAAACATTTATAAATGTGCATATTGTTTAATTTGTAAAAAGGGGTGTTTTTGGATAAACGGCTGTTTAGGATAATTGCGTTGCTTGTATGGTACATTTTTAGCAAGACGATACAAAGTACTGTCTAGTGCACATACTTGGGCGGATTAATTCAAATCATTGTAGCCAAAATTCAAGCCCATCAGTAATCCCACTTTCAAAGGGTAGGGAAGTTGTATTGATTATCTAGCTGAAAATGGTTGTTGTTGCTGAATGGTGCCAACGCCACTGGGGCTTAATAGTAGTATTGGCCCTTGGCTCATAAAAATAAAAAAAGCTGTTTGCAGCATGCAAACAGCCCATAATACTAAATTGGGAAAGTAAGGAAGCTTACTCTATAATGAGGGTTTCGGTTTGTTGAAAGCCATCTGTTGAAAATTGAACGAAAACCAAGCCTTTTTGCGTTTTGCTAGGAACCGGAATGGTTAATTTATTGGCTCCCTGCAACAAGCTAACTGTTTGTCGAGATAAAATACGTCCGCTTTCGTTGATAAAAGCAATAGAAAAAGCTTTGTTTTTATTACTTGTTACAATGGCTTGAATACTATTTCCTGCACGGGTAATGGTTGGGTACAACTTTTGAATTTTGGCAGTAGGATTGTTGGGTTGCACGCTAACGGTGGTAGAGTAACGGGTACTACCATCTTGGTCAATCATTTTTAAGCGATAAAAAATATTACCTCCACTACTAGCTGCTGCTGCGTCGGTATAGGTATATGTTACCGTATTGGTACTATTGCCTTGCGCAGGCACAGCGCCAATAGAAAAATAGTTTTGGGCATCGTTGCTGCGTTCTACTTCAAAGCTGCTGCCATTGAGTTCGGTAGCCGATACCCAATTAAGCACAACTGAATTGTTTTGATAGGTAGCGGTAAAACTTTGCAGTGTAATGGGTAATGCTACTGCTGTAGATCCGGTATATACATAGTCTAAATTGTCCTGATTGGCGTTATTAGCGGCAACACCCACATAATAAAAAGTTATGTTGCCACTAGCCGAAGCCGGTGCTTTCCATTGTAAATTGTTGAAAGTATAGGAACTTGATGCGTTTGTAATGGGCGCGTTTTTATGACTCAACTCACTACCATTGACTCCCGCGTTGCTATTGGTGCTGCTTACTGTACCCACTACTTGTTTAGAAGCATTGACAGCTATTAACGAAAATCCCCAACGTTTGCGGTCGGCAGTAGTGTGGTTAATGGTTACCGATAATGGGTAGCTGGTGCCGGGTACATAACCACTTGTTGGTAAACCCGAAACAGCAATACTACCTGCTGTATTGAGTGCATAGGAGCCGTGACAACTACGACAATTACTGCCGTTTACGCCGGTATAGCCGCTAGGTGGTATGCCGGAGGAGTTGATGCCCGATTGTAGAATTACTGCAAAAGCACCGAGCGTCAGGAGTAAGTAAATTTTTTTCATTGTAGAACGATTATAGGTATTGTAAAGATGTTAATATAAACAAAAATGCTGTATACACTGCTGATTTTTAATAAAATAAATAGTAATCCTCAAAAATTGATGGGTATTGTCCTTGATTTAATTAAAAAGCCGTGGCAGATGGGTGTTCTGCAACGGCTTTAAATACAAATTGTCGATAGATATTAATCGGTTTTTTCGGGGCGCATTTGAGGAAATAACAATACGTCTTGAATAGATACTTGATTGGTAAGCATCATACACAAACGGTCGATACCAATGCCAATACCACTTGTAGGCGGCATTCCATATTCGAGCGCACGTAAAAAATCGTGATCAATAAACATCGCTTCGTCATCGCCCCTTTGCATTAGAGCGAGTTGTTCTTCAAAGCGTTCTCTTTGGTCAATTGGGTCGTTCAATTCGCTGTAGGCATTAGCTACCTCTTTTCCATTAATCATCAATTCAAAACGCTCTACCAAACCCGGCTTGTTACGATGCTTTTTGGTAAGCGGACTCATTTCTACCGGGTAATCAATGATAAATGTGGGTTGTATATAAGTGTGTTCACTTGTGGCCCCAAAAATTTCATCAATTAGTTTGCCCTTGCCTATGTTATCAGGTACCGAAATCCGCAACTGTTGGCACACTTGGCGCAAAGCGGCTTCATCCATTTCGCTAATATCAATGCCCGTATTTTCTTTGATGGCACCAAAAATACTGATTCGTTTAAAAGGGGCTTTAAAGCTGAGTATGTGATTGCCCATTGGCACATCTGTTGTGTCATGAAGTGTTAGTGCAATTTTTTCGAACAATTGTTCGGTAGTTTCCATCATCCACTCGTAATCTTTATAGGCGGTGTACCATTCCAATACGGTAAATTCAGGGTTGTGCGTTCTATCCATCCCTTCATTACGAAAGTTGCGACTAAACTCATACACCCAATCAAAACCACCCACAATCAATCTTTTCAAATACAATTCGTTGGCAATGCGTAGGTATAAAGGAATATCCAAAGCATTGTGGTGTGTTATAAAGGGTCTTGCAGCTGCCCCGCCGGGTATGCTTTGCAGCACTGGTGTATCCACTTCAAGAGCCCCTTGTTCGTTCAAAAATTGACGTATGGTATTAATGAGTTGTGTGCGCTTTACAAAAACGTCTTTTACTTGCGGATTAATGATGAGGTCCACATAGCGTTGGCGATACCTAAACTCAGGATCTGTTACTTCGTCGTACACATTTCCTTCCTCATCGCGCTTAACAATAGGTAACGGTTTTAACGATTTGGTTAATAAAGTAATGGTTTGGGCGTGAATAGACGTTTCACCGGTTTTAGTTACAAACACATAACCCGTACTGCCAATAATATCGCCTAAATCGAGCCCGTGCTTTACTACATTTTCCCAAAATGATTTATCTTCTTCCGGACAAATTTCATCTCGTTTTACATACAATTGAATAATGCCTTTGCTGTCTTGTATTTTGATGAAGAATACTTTACCCTTATCATTGATACTCATGATGCGTCCGGCAACACATACTTGGGCAAATTGCTCCTTCGTTTCTTCTGAAAAAGCACTTTTGATATCTACGGAATAATGCGAAACCGGATACAAAGCTGCCGGATAGGCATCTATACCCGATGCTTGAATTTTGGCTAATTTTTCTCTGCGAATAACTTCTTGTTCACTTAAATGCTGACTCATAAACTCGTTACTAATGATTTTTGATTGAAGGCAATAGTTACCCAATTGGTTGCAAAGGTAACTGATAAGCGCGTTTCTTATTTTTCTGATAATAAAACAACGCTAGCGTTCGGTTTGTTGGTTGTAAACATTAGGATTGTGCAGTTGCATGAAACGCTGAGTTTGTTCATCGCCAAATCTTTTCCAACCAAACTGTTCGTACAAACTGTGTGCATCTTTGGTACCTAGCAACCATCGGCGCAAGCCTTGTAAATGTGGGTGTGCGTGTATGATAGCTAACATCCATTTACTCAACCCTTTGCCACGATGTGCTGGAACAATAAACACGTCGGCCAAGTATGCAAAAGTTGCCGCATCGGTAATGAGGCGCGCAAAACCTACTTGTTGATCTTCAAAATACATTCCAAAACACAATGAATTATTGATGGAAGTAATAACTGTTGGCAAAGGAATTTGCTGTGCCCAATACGAATCTTCTGATAAAAACTGATGAATAAGTGGAACGTTTAGTGCGTTTTTGTTGGTACTAATGGTGTAGCCATTGTGCTGCGTTTCATAGTGTGGAATCATGAAATATTTTTTTGTAAATGGTTTTTTTACTGATTTCCAACATTTGACCAGGTTGTAACTGACCAATATTCAATTGTTCTATACTATACCGTACTAATCGCAATGTAGGAAAACCCACTTGTGCGGTCATTTTGCGTACTTGTCTATTTTTACCTTCCTGCAACGTTAACGATACCCATGGTGCCGGTATATGCTGACGAACCCTAATTGGAGGAAACCTCTCTGGAACTATCGGTTCAGTAGGCATTATTTCGGCCAAACAGGGCAACGTACGATGCATTTTGCCGTCAATGTTAATGGCAACCCCTTGTTGTAATTGAGCAATAGCGGAAGCTGTTATGGCACCATCTACTTGTACCCAATAAGTTCGGTTGTGTTTGAAGGAGGGATGCAATAAACGATGATTGAGGCTAGCGTCGTTCGATAAAAGCAGCAACCCTTCGCTGTCGTAATCAAGTCGGCCAATAGGGTATACATTTTTCGGCACTTTGAAAAAATCGGCCAAGCATTGTTTTCCATCCGTGGACGAAAACTGACTAAGTACTAGGTAGGGCTTATATATAATATAGTATTGGTGCATCATGTTGAAAGCCCTGCTAATGCAAGGCTTTCATATATATAGAGTTTATCGGTTGGGGGAACCTAAATTCCCCATGCAATAATATTATCTTTTCTTCAACAAACGTTGTTTTAAAAGTAATTAATTGTTGGCACTAGTTTTTACTATATAGCCTTTGATAGCATACCATACTACATACGCATAGCATAAAAGTGGGGCGATAAATGCCCATTTAATGCCAACATGATCCGAAACATAGCCCATAATTGGCGGCACAATAGCTCCCCCTACAATACCCATAATGAGTAATGAAGAGGCGGTTTTGGTATAATTGCCCAATTGGCTAATACTAAGTGTAAACACAATTGGATACATGATGGAAGTAAAAAGGCCCACAAAGGCCAATAACCAAATGGAAAGCAAACCAGTAGTTACGATGGCAAAAAGTACCAACAGCAATGCACCGCCTGCCGAAAAAATAAGCATGCGATTGGAGGTGGCTTTTTTTAATATCCAAGCACCACTCAGTCTGCCGGCTAATACCAAGGCCATAAATACGGAAATAAACAAAGCCGCTTTTTGCTCGGTTAGTTGGTCAATATTTAACGATTTGGCATAGCGAATTAGAAAACTTACAATACCTACTTCTGCACCTACATAGGCAAATACAGCGCCCACACCCAATAAAGTATGACGAAACTGAAAAATGTTTCTGAAGGAATAACGGGTAGTGGTTTCGTCGGCAATAATGGGTAAACGAATAAACCACAATACAATAGCCATGCAGGAAAAAAGCAGCATCAGCGATACATAAGGTAGTTTTACCAGATTGGCTTCCTCGGTAAGAAAATTTTGTAATGCTTGTGGTGATAATGCTTGAATGGTTTGTTGCGAAATATCTTTTTCATGGAGCAACAATAAAGAGCCCACATAAGGTGCTATACTTGCCCCCACCGAACCAACCGCAGCCGAAATACTTAGTCTGCTTGAGGCTTCTTCAGCACTACCAAGTTTGGATATGTAAGGTGTGGCAGATACTTCTAAAAAGGTGAAACCAACTGCCATTACAAACAATGCGCCCAAAAATAATGGGTACCAACGGGTTTCGGCAGCAGGATAAAATAGCCCGGCACCAATTGCGGCAATTAGCAAACCACTAATCATTCCTGCTTTGTATCCCTTGCGTTGTATGTACTGCCCCGCTGGTAAAGCCACTAAAAAGTAGGCACCAAAAAAGGCAGACTGCACCAAAGACGATTGGAAATCGGTTAATTGACAAGCCCTTTTTAAATGTGGAATGAGTACATCGTTGATATTGCGACTCATATTCCAAAAAAACATAAGTGTCATTACCACCAATAAGGGTACTACAATGTTGGTGGTGTTATTTGATGATTGTTGCGATGGTTTCACGATAAAGGTTGTTGGGTTTGAAGGAATTCGAAAATGGGTTGCATCAATATCCAATATTCTTGCGGTTGGGCAAAGGGGAGCGGTTGCTGCATAGTGTGCATCAAAGTAGCCCATTCTTGTTGTTTGGGCAAACTTGCCATATGGTTAAAACATTGCTGAATATCGAAGCCAATTGGAATTTCAATAATCATGAGTAAACGGTTACTAACCCGATAAATATCCATTTTGTGAATGCTACAAGCTTTAATGCCCAATACAATTTCAGGCCAAATGACTGTTGGTTGATGGAGGTACTCGTATTGTTCAATAATGTGTGGCAGATCAATTAAATCTAGCGCAAAACAATATTTTTTCATGGTTGGCATAGCTTAACATAGATTAAGGCAATAAATCGCACGAACTGCCGGCAACATAAGGCGTTGTATATACCCCGCCTTTAATGTTTGCAGGATACTTAAAATGTTTTTGTAAGTGAGGAATGTGCTCTAAAAAGAGGGCTTCGTGACCCATAGCAATGTGGTTAAACAGTACCAGATGTTGGTGTAGCTGACCCATATCGCCCACATGTGGTACAACGGGAATGCCAAACATTTTGCACAAAAGACTAATGGTGATAAATTCGCTAACACCGCCAACACGAACAGCATCTACTTGCATAAATCCGGCACAACCACTTTGCAAATAATTTTTAAAAATGATTCTGTTAGGCACATGCTCGCCAAGTGCTAGTTTGGTAGGTGCAATAGCGTCGGCTAGTATTTTATGCGCAATTACATCGTCGGGGTGCGTGGGTTCTTCTATCCAATAAGGATTCATGCCTTGCAATTGCTTACATACATCTAAAGCTTGTGGCAGCGTCCATTGTTGATTGGCATCTAACATCACTTTTATATCGTTTCCGGCTACTTCACGTACAATGTGTGCACGTCTAACATCGCGTTCAAACTCTTTAGAGCCCACTTTTAGCTTCATAGCAGTAAAACCATTATCAACAGCTTTTTTGCAATTCTCTCTTACCTTTTCGTCGCTATAATTAAACCAACCAATAGAAGTATCGTATCCGGGATAGCCGGTATCCAATATTTTATGTCTTTCATTGGCAGTTGCTGCCTGATCGGATAACAAAGTAATTGCTTGTTGTTGCGTCATCACCTCCTCCAAATAGCTTAAATCAAGCGTATTAACAATTTGTTCAGGCGATAAATCAATCAATAATTTCCAAAGTGGAACACCTCTTTTTTTTGCCCATAAATCGTAACAGGCGTTTGTTACCGAAGCCAAAGCCAAATGCACCACGCCTTTGTGTGGGCCAAGCCATCGAAACTGCTGTTCGTTGCTCATTTGGTGAAACAATTGTCCAAAGTTGGCCATTACTTCTTCTATGTCTTTACCAACCAATTGCTGCGCATAAAATTGAGCTGCTTTGCAAACCAAGTCGTTGCCTTCGCCAAGTGTAAAAGCAAAACCGGTACCTACCATGCCATTGCTTGTAATTAAATTGGTTACTGCATAAGAGTAAATAGGATTGGAGTGAATAGCATCGCTACCCGCTCCTGTGGTTAATGGAAATCGTCTGTCTTGTACTTCAATTTTTTGTATCATGAAAAGTGTTTTTATAGTAGGTGGCTAGGGTGTAAAAAGGTGAAGCAGTTAGGTATGCTGCAATGAATTAGCGCTTGTAACCAATTTCGGCACCACCGCTTACGGGTAAAATACAGCCGGTAATAAAACGTGCTTTGTTTGACAATAAAAACACACAAGCATCAGCAATTGTGTCGCCCTCGGGGCAGTAGCCCAAGGGGTGGATTTCATCAAGGTAAGTGGCTATGCTACTTGGATCGGGCTGTTCGGCGGCCCAACTGCGCAACATGGGTGTCCAAACGCCTGCCGGTGCTACTGCATTTACCCTAATTTGGTAAGGTGCATAATCCAAAGCCATCGATTTGGTGAGGGTATTCATTGCGCCTTTCGTAGCCGAGTACGCTGCATGAATTGCTTGTCCAATACTTCCAACCAAACTACTAGTGTTTAAAATGCAACCTTTGCTTTCTTGTAAGGCACTAAAACCATATTTGGTAGTTAAGTATACACTTTTTAGGTTGATATTCAGTAGGTTGTCCCATTCTTCGGTAGTGGTTTCGTGTAGTGCTTTTGCCGGGTGTGCTATGCCTGCATTGTTGTGTATGGCATCTAATTTGCCAAAGTGGGCAATTGTTTGCTGTAGTGCATGCTGTACTTGTTCCTCGTTCGATACATCGCAAGCAATAGACAGATGATTGGATCCAATGATTTCAATGGTTTTGTCCAAATCGGTTTTGCTGCGCGAAACAATGCACAATTGGGCACCTTCTTGCGCGTAGGCTTTGGCACATTCTAAACCAATACCTGCGGAACCTCCCGTCAGGAAAATGACTTTGTTTTTCAATAGCATAGCAACATCATTATGGGGTGAGTAAATATTTACTGTTTACGTACAGCAAAGAAAATCACTTGTAGTGGGTTAATGGCATGGTTTATTATCAAATAGTTACACTATTTTAGCATTTGATAGAGGTAAATAGGCTATTCGATGGTAATAAGTGCGCTTTTACCAAAAGGTCTTGTAAATTGTGCATGTTGCTAGCTTAAGCTTATGAAACCCCAATTACTCAAAATATCATCCGGCCCGGCTATTTCGTTTACGGCGCGCCAAATTGATCATCCCTATTTAAACAGTAGTTGGCATTACCATCCTGAAATAGAATTACTACACGTTATTGAAGGAGAAGGCACCCTGTTGGTGGGCGATGCTATTATGCAATTCAAAGCGGGCGACGTGTTACTTATTGGTGCACATTTACCGCATTATTGGCGGTTTTACGAAAACTATATTGGCAATAATGCCTTGCCGGCACAAGTGGCCTATGTTCAGTTTTGCGATAACTTTTGGGGCAAAGATTTTTTACTGCTGCCGGAAAACAATGCTATCAAACTGCTGTTAGACAAAGCCAAAAGGGGCATGTACATTCAAGGGAGTACCGCTGCCAAAACCATTCAGTGGCTATCCAAGCTCATCGTTAGCGAGCAAACAGAAAGAATTATTGTATTGCTGCAACTGTTGCAGTTGTTGGCCAATAGTCAGGAGTATTTATTGCTATCCTCCGTATATCAGGAACAACATTTTGAAGCAATCGAAAACGAGCGCATCAATGTTGTTTACAAATACTTACTTACACATTTTAAAAATAAAATTTATTTGCACCAGGTAGCTGCTATAGCCAACCTTACGCCCAATTCATTTTGCCGTTTTTTTAAGGCCAAAACCAAAAAAAGCTTTTCTCTTTTTTTAATCGAAATACGTGTGGGCTATGCCTGCAAGCTGCTGCTCGAAAACAACTTAAGCATAAAACAAATTTGCTATGCCAGCGGATTCAATAGTTTTACCAACTTCAACAAACAGTTCAAAAGTGTAACCGGTAAACTGCCGAGCAGTTATCAAAAACAAGTAGCTCATTAACTGTCTGTTTCCGTTCATCCTAAATGATGGTTGCCGAATACCGGTATTCGAAAGAAAGCAGTAATTTGAAACACTTTTCTAAACCAATTTATTGTATATGCGAATTATTTCAATTGTTACGTTGCTAGTCCTATGTTTTACAACAAGTGGCAAGGCACAGAATGGGCGCTCTATGAAGTGGAGTGCCGACGGCAATAGTTATTTTAATACCGATAATGGCGATATTGTACGCATTCAATTGCCCGCGTTTACCAAAACTACTTGGGTAAGCCAAAAAAAACTCATACCCGAAGGCGACAAAAAACCTTTAACCATTCGCAATTTTACCGTTAGTGCCAACGAACAGTGTTTACTTATTTACACCAATAGCCAAAAAGTATGGCGCCAAGATACAAGGGGTGATTATTGGGTGTTACAGTTATCAAGCGGCCGCTTACAACAATTAGGTAAGGGACAGCCGACAGCTTCGTTGATGTTTGCTAAATTTTCGCCCGACGGCTCCAAAGTGGCTTATGTAAGCCAACACAATTTATATGTAGAAGATATTGCAACCGGAAAAATAACCGCTCTTACAAAAGATGGCAGCTTAAAGTTAATCAACGGCACTTTCGATTGGGTGTATGAAGAAGAGTTTGACTGTAGAGATGGGTTTAGATGGAGTCCTGACGGCCAACACATTGCCTATTGGCAAATTAATGCGCAAGCCATCAAAAATTATTACATGCTCAACACAACCGATTCTATTTACTCCAAACCCATTGCTGTAGAATATCCCAAGGTGGGCGAAGATCCGTCGGCTTGCAAAATTGGTGTGGTAAACATTGCCACAAGCAAAACCATTTGGATGAATATAACCGGTAATGCCAAACAACATTACTTGCCACGAATGGAATGGCAAAGTAGCCAACAATTGATAGTACAACAGCTCAACCGCAAACAAAACCAATGCAAACTGTATTTGGTAAACGCTGCAAGTGGCAATGCTACCAATCTATACACCGAAACAAGCGATACTTGGATTGATATTGAAAGCAGTTGGACTACCCCTGCCAATACCGATTATGGGGTGGGTTGGCGTTGGATAAGCAACAAGAGCGCATTTATTTGGCAGAGCGAAAAAGATGGTTGGCGACACTTGTATCGCATCAATGTGGCCGATGGTAAAGAAACATTGCTTACCAAAGGCAATTACGATGTGATGAGTACCGTTTTTGTGGACGAAAAAAACAACTGTATTTATTTTACAGCAAGTCCGGCAAATGCTACCGAACAATATTTGTACAAAATAGGATTAGATGGCAAAGGCGATACAGTACGCACTACACCCGCTTCCTTTGCGGGGACGCATAAGTACCAAATAGCGCCCAATGGTTTGTATGCACAGCACAGTTTTAGCAATTTCCAAACGCCACCCGCTAGCGAATGGGTGAGTTTACCCAACCATACAGTCATTAAAACTGCCAATAAAAAACCAATAGACAAAGAACAAAGTAGCGTAAGTTTTTTTCAAATTACCACTAGCGACAATGTAACAATGGACGGATGGATGATTAAACCAACGCCATTCGATAGTACCAAAAAGTATCCTGTGGTATTTTATGTATACAGCGAGCCCGGTGCTACTACGGTTACCAATGCGTATGGTCAGGTGGGTAATTATTTGTATAACGGCAACATGAGTGCCGATGGTTATATCCAAATCAGCATCGATGGTCGTGGTACACCGGCACCCAAAGGCGCTGCATGGCGCAAAAGTATTTACAAAAAAGTAGGTATTTTAAACGTACATGATCAGGCAATGGCGGCAAAAAAAATTGCCACTTGGCCATTTGTAGATGCCAACCGCATGGCTGTTTGGGGATGGAGTGGCGGCGGTTCTACCACACTAAATTTGCTGTTTCAATACCCCAACCTTTACAAAACCGGTATAGCTATTGCCCCGGTAGCTAACCGACTTAGCTATGATAATATATACGAAGAACGATATATGGGTGTTCCGCAAGAAGGTAAAGAGCATTACATTACCGCATCGGCTATTACGCATGCCAAGAACCTGAACGGCAACCTGCTTTTAGTTCATGGCACCGGCGACGATAATGTACACTACCAAAACACAGAAATGCTGATCAACGAACTAGTGAAGCACAACAAGTATTTTCAACTAATGAGCTACCCCAACCGCACCCATAGCATCAGCGAAGGAGAAGGCACCAATACGCATCTTAGCAACACATACACCCGCTTTTTACAACAACACTGCCCTGGTGGAGGCAAATAAGCCCTAGCCAATGGTAAAATAAAGCTTCGAGGCTGCCTTTGCTATCGGCAGCCTCGAAGCTTTATCATTTCATCCTATTACACGCCAAATTGAGCCAAGTGATGGGCTAAGTGCTTGTACAGCATATTGTTCCATTCTGTTTTGGTCAATGGCCCAAACGAATGCGATTCTTTGTTATCAAAATAGGCAGCGCCTAATTGTAGGGTTTGTTGTAAATAGGCAATCAACCGGGCTTTTTCCTCTTCAAAGTTTTTGCTATCGGCAATTACAAAGGCCGGTGCCGTACGCTCATTTTGCTTAAAAGGTTGGTCGTTTACTACCAATTTTTTAACAAATGTTCGCAAAATAAATCCCAAAATAAAATTGGGTTTGGGATGTTTGGCAGGCTCAAATATCATTTCATAGCTCACACAACAGTGTGCAAGCATTTGCGCCACCTGCATTTTACCCCACTTGGCAGGCGTTTGTGGGGTTAGTGTTTGTATTCTAGCTATTAATTCGGCTACATCTGCCGTATCAAAAACGCTTTTCATGGTGTTTATTTTTATAGGGTTAATTGATTGCAATGCTCCGTAAGTTGTTTTGCGTAGGTTAAAAGTAAAATTCGCCATTTTTTTCGCAACAAAATGAAAATCATCCAAGTTGCGCATAGGTGCTACCACTATTTTACGGCTACACGGTAGCCTTTTTAGGGTATGGGCCAGAAGCCGGTACTACTATTTGGCGGCAGTAGCGTTGGCACCGTTCAGCTTATACAACCCTTTTGAGCATTTTGGCTACGCACTTCATCCAACGATTTGTGTTGCCTAACAAGTTCAATTGTTGATGAAAATACGGCAACTATTGTAGCATTATTTAACAAGTTATAAGGCTCAATTCAACACTGCTACTGCTAAAATGGGCCTTTATTTTCCCTTATATCAAATGGTACGTTGGAGCTAATTGTTTAATAACGTAAGTAGCAATTGCCAACGCACTATTTTTTCCGTAATACCCATTTGTGCATTTGCACCACTCGGCGATGGAAGTTTGTGCAAGGTTTTTTCATGATGGGTGCCTACATGTTTTAAAAATAGTTGCTCGGCCATGCTGCTTGTAAAAACAATATGTTCTATTGTTGGGTATTGCTGCAAAAAGGGTATCAATGGATTGGCAATTGGTTGCTGTATGTTGCTATCGGCGCTGCCTACCCTAATACAACTTTCTAGTACATCCCAAAGTGCTATTTGGTGGTGTAGTAACAGTTGCACCCGTTGTTCGTATACATCAGAAAAGGGCGTTTGGAACAAATGAAACATGATTTTCCAAAATTGATTGCCCGTATGGCCATAATACTGTTGTTTTTGTAGCGATGCTTCTCCGGGCATGCTTCCCAAGAGCAATATTTTACTTCTGCTATCCACTACAGGTGCAAAAGCTGTTTTGCGAATAGCATTTTGGGGCGTAGATATTAGCGATGTGGTTTTCATGTTTGTAAAGCAATGTACGCAGCGGTATTTTCACATTTTGTGCATACAGTATGTGCGGCTGCATTCGTGTCAATTATGCATTAGTTAAAGGTTGGTGCACTTGTTGGGTAGGCACCGTAAAGCAAAATTTAGTTCCTTGTTTGGGTTGACTGTGCACCGTTATATGTCCGCCATTTTTTTCTACAAATTCTTTACACAATAGTAAACCCAATCCGGTGCCTGTTTCGCCGCGCGTGCCTTTTGTAGACGTGCGTTTTTGGGTAAATAATTGCGCCATTTGCTGTTCTGTAAGGCCAACACCATCATCTTGCACACAAACGGTAATGTGGGTATTGGACGAAGTATGGGCACTAACAGTTATTTTGCCATTGGGAGTAGAAAATTTTACTGCGTTCGATAATAAATTGCGTACAGTAGTTGTAAACAAATTTTTATCAGCATACACTGTCAGGGCTTCTTCGGCATTTATATGAATGATCAGGTTTTTTTGACTAGCCGATGTGTGCAACACAGCAACGCTTTGTTGCATGGCGCTGCCAATAGCAAAATAAGCCGGATGGTACTCAATGTTCCCCTTTTGTACCAATGCCCACTGAAGCAAATTTTCCAGCAATTCGCTTGTTGAAGTTGCCAAATGCAATAAGGCCAATTGTAATTCGCTTTGTTCTTCTTTGGGCATTTGGTTATCTTGTAACAATTCGGACAAGCTAACAATGTTGTTCATGGGACCACGTAAATCGTGGGCTATAATGGAAAAAAAAGTGTCTTTGGTATCGTTTGCTAGCAACAATTCATTTTTTTGTTGTTCTATTTTTTGCTGCTGCTTCAAATATTTTACTTGGTTATTCCATAACAGCAACGATAGCAATGCTGCAATGCAAGTAAACGAAACCCCATTCACTCGGTTCGATAAAAGTACGTCGGCATTGTTTTGAAAAAGCCCTATTGAAAAGTAAAACAAGATAAACGATCCAATGTAAATAAAAAGCGACCAAACGGGCTTGGTGAGCAATACCACTGAGAGTAGTATTGTAACTACCAAATAAGCGGTAATGTTGGTGGTTATTCGTTGGTCTATTGCCGTAATGAGCACGCCTAAAACCATGTAAAAAGCAACTGCAAAAACCTGTATGCCGTTGGCAAAAATGCCATTATAAATGGCCTTCTTACGCAAGTAATAGGCCGAGCTGCCCAAAAAAATGGTTGTTAAAGCGCAAATACTGTGAGCCCAAATAATTTCGGTGCGCCATAAGTTCTTTTCTAAGTGTTGCGCATTGTAAGGAATTTGCCAAAAAAGTACAATAAGCAGTATATTAACCGGAAAATAAACCATCGATATATACAACAGTTTTTGTAGGTTCAATTTTGAAATATGAACCAATATAGAACTGTTGTATGGTAAAAATGGGTTTATGCGCATAAAAAGAGATGGCTGCAATTGAAATAACTGCCTAAACGGATAATTATCAAATATAAAGATAAAGATTGTTGGTTTAGAATGCCTTACTATTATTTAACCTTATACCAGATAAATTTATGTACAGCATCAAGCAATTGTTTATTTATCCCATAAAATCTTTGGGCGGCATATCGGTGCAAACCGCTACAATAACAGCCACAGGTTTTGCTTACGACCGAAAATGGATGTTGGTAGATGCCCAAAATAATTTTTTATCGCAACGTACCGTTCCTTTGATGGCGCATTTGCAAACAGCCCTAACCAACAAAGGCATTTTGGTTTACCACAAGTTTGCGCCGCAGCATTCAATTATGGTTCCGTTGCATGCAAACGAGGGTACCAACCTGCAAGTACACATTTGGGACGATGAATGCACCGCCATACACGTAGACAGCCACCTCGATCAATGGTTTAGTGAACAACTGCAAATACCATGCAAATTGGTATATATGCCTGATACCACTCAACGACAAGTAAATGCCACGTACGCACTGTCGCAAAACCACCTCACTGCGTTTTCTGATGGGTTTCCCCTATTGCTCATTGGTCAGGAGTCCTTAAACGAATTAAACCGTCGCTTGCCAAGCGAGCAAGCAGCATTAAGCATGGAGCGCTTTAGACCCAATCTTGTTTTTGAAGGAGGCCATCCTTTTGCAGAAGATACTTTTGCTCATTTTTCTATAAATCAACTGCCTTTTTGGGCCGTAAAACCGTGCGCTCGGTGTAGCATTACTACCATTAATCAGTCAACGCTTGCGTTTGAAAAAGAACCTTTAAAAACATTGGCACAATTTAGAAAACTGAACAACAAAATTTATTTTGGACAAAATATACTGTGTAACGGTGTTGGTTCGGTTTCGGTAGGCAATTCACTGCAAGTAATTGAAAGCAAAGCCAGTATTTTTGTTGCATGAGAGATATAACGCACAAACAAACAACACTACGTACGGCGCAAGCTATCGGCATTGTTTTTTGCACAGCCGAAACCCTTAATCAAATTCACAACAATTTACTGCCCAAGGGCAATTTGTTTGATGTAGCAAGGGCTGCCGGTTTTTTGGGAGCCAAAGCCACTCCACAATTATTGCCTCACTGTCACCCCGTTAATATTGATGCACTCGACATCACATTCGACTTTTTAGAGGCAACCAAACATGCCGTATATTTTGGCGAAGAGGTATGCCAACGTACCGGCATTGTATTAATAGGCACTGCTAAGTCTATCGGACGTACCGGTATAGAAATGGAAATGTTAACCGCCATTTCAGTAGCTGCTCTCGAAATATATGACATGCTGAAACCCGTTGATACCACTTTGGAAATAGGCCATATACGACTTTTAGAAAAAAAAGGTGGCAAAAGCGACCGTAAAAAATTCTTTAATACACCACCCACTTGTGCCGTATTGGTTTGTAGCGATAGTACCGCTGCCGGTAAGAGAGAAGATAACAGCGGCAAAATGATTGTGCACATGTTGGAAGAGGTAAATGCGCAAGTAGTAGATTATAAAATAGTGCCCGATAGCAAAGCCGATATACAACAGCAAATTTTGGAATGGGTACAACGCGATATACATTTTATATTTACTACAGGTGGTACAGGCCTAGGGCCGCGCGACCATACCGTTAGTGCCGTTGCCGAAATACTGGAAAGAGATGCAGACGGTATTACCGAGGCCATTCGGGTATTTGGACAACAACGTACGCCTTTGGCTATGATGAGCAGAGCTGTAGCAGGTGCTATTAACGAAACATTGATTGTTACATTGCCCGGTAGCACCAATGGAGCCAAAGAAGGTATGGAAGCTATTTTGCCTGCGGTATTTCATGCCCGTAAAATGATGAAAGGCGGCGGTCACTAAATACTTAATTTTTTAATAACCTGTATGCTTATATCGTTACAAGAAGCCCAACAGCTAGTTGTGCAAAAGGCTCGCTTTTTGGGTACAGAAACAGTAGCCTTACCACAGGTGCAAGGCAGGGTAATTGCAGAATTTATTGTAGCCGATAGAGATTATCCCCCTTTTAATCGTGCTGCTATGGATGGTTTTGCAATTAAAAGCGCTGATTGGGACTTGGGCTGTCGTACTTTTCAAATGGTAGAAACCATTTTTGCGGGTAGTGTACATACCATATCGCTGCAACAAAACGATTGTTATAAAATAATGACTGGTGCAGCAGTACCGCCCGATGCCGATACCATTATTCGGGTAGAAGATAGCCACCTAGAAGGAATCAATGTGTCGTTTGCAAACGAATTAAAGGTTTCCAAAGGGCAAAATGTAGCTGCCAAAGGGCAGGATATGCACGCCAACACCCTTGTATTACCATCGCATACCCGTTGTACTCCGGCGGTTACCACCTTGTTGGCATCGTTGGGGAAATACAACGTATTGGTACACCAATTACCCAAAGTGGCCATTGTAACTACCGGCAACGAAGTGAAAGAACCCGATAGTGCTGTAAATGAAGTACAAATTCGCAATAGCAACAAGTATTTGCTTATGGCATTGCTGCAACAATGGCAAATTGCCCAGCCAACCTGCTTGCATTTGCCCGACCATCCTGAGTTGCTTAACCAAGGTATTGAAAGTGTGTTACAGCACGATATTGTTATTTGTTGTGGCGGAGTATCGGCTGGCGACGCCGATTTTGTACCGCAAATTTTACAAACCTTGGGCGTACAAAAGTTGTTTCATAAAGTAGCCATTCGACCTGGAAAACCCATTTGGTGTGGTACCATGCCCAATGGTGGATTGTTTTTTGCGCTGCCGGGCAACCCCTTTTCGTGTATGGTTACTTTTATGCTGTTTGTAGTGCCTTACTTGCGTGCTTGTTTTGGCATGTTGCCACAACTGCCTTCTATTTGTTTGCCTTTGGCCAACAGCAGAACCAAAAAAACCGCTTTCGATGAGTTTTTTCCGGTAAGCATTCAAGGTCAACCGGCCCAAGCCCATAGTTTGCCGTTCAACGGATCTGGCGATATTACAGCCGCTATGTTAGCCAACGGAATAGCTCAGCATCCCAATGCAGTAGCTACCCTCTCCGAAAACGACATAGTAGCCGTATTGCTAACATAGGGTTTGTTGTTGTATTTTTAACAAAATCAAACGGAATAATTGCTTAAAACGCAATAGCTTGCCGAGCCAAATATTCGTGTTATTTTATCACTTTTGCATCTATCAATCTTGTGTTTATGAGTAAAAGATCGTTTTTGTCAGGAATGTTACTAATGCTATCGTTTACAGCAGTAGTGGGTCAGGCGGTTAAAACCACTGCTAAGCCGGCAGCAGCTACCTCAGGTTATCATATTCCTATCACATTGATTCCGTACAAGAATGTACAAATTTATTTAGGCAGTTATTATGGCAAATCGAAAACCATTGTAGACTCGGCGGTACTCAACGAGCAAAGCAAAGGAATTTTTAAAGGCATTAAAAAGCTTACACCGGGCATTTATTTTGTGATTTCGCCGAAGTATAGCATTTTATTTGAAGTGTTGATGGACGACAAACAACATTTTTCGATAGAATCTGATACGCTTAAGTTGGATAAAACAGCCATTATTGGCTCAGTAGAAAATGATTTGTTCAAAACCTATTCGCAATTTTCCATTACCAAAGGCAAAGAATTGCAACAGCTGTCGGCACAATACAGCAAAGCAACCAACAAGGCCGACTCGCTCAGGTTACAAGCAGAACTGATAAAAGGCAATAAGGTGTTGCAGGATTACCGAAACAATTTTTGCAAGCAGCATCCCAATACGTTATTGGCTACCATTTTCAATGCCATGAAACAGCCCGATGCTCCGGCAGTACCTATTGTAAAAGGAAAGCCCGATTCTACTTATCCTTACCGTTTTGTGAAGGAACATTATTGGGACGATATCAGCTTTAACGATGATCGATTGCTCCGTACGCCTTTTTTTGAAACCAAAGTGGACGATTACTATAAAAGATTGGTTGTGCAACATCCCGATAGTTTGTACAAGGAAATTAAATATATGTTGCTGATGGCGCGTACCGGCAAAGAAATGTTTCCGTATTTATTAACAAAATTCACCAACAAATACATCAACCCCGAAATAATGGGGCACGACAAAGTATTTTTAAAGATTTTTGAAGATTTTTACGCCAAAGGCGATACCACCTATTTAAATCCAGCAAGCCGTAAAACTATTTCCGATAGGTACTATAGTTTAATGGCCAATCAACTCGGCAATCCGGCACCGGAATTGATACTTACCGATACGGTGGGCAATAGTGTTAGTTTGTACAAAATAAAAAGTAAATATACGTTTATCAGTTTTTGGGATCCTACCTGCGGACATTGTAAAGAAGAAATTCCTCGTTTAGACAGTATTTACAAAGCACGTTGGAAAAAATTGGGCGTAACGGTTTTTAGTGTGAATGCAAACGAGGCAAAAATGGACGAATACAAAAAGTTTATTACCGACAAAAAACTGAGTGCCGATTGGTTATTTGCATATCAAACCAAGGCTGCACGCGATGCCGAACAAAAAGCCAATGTGCCCAATTATCGCCAATTATACGATATGTATAAAACCCCCACCTTCTATTTACTCAATGAAAACAAGCGCATAATTGCCAAACAGTTAAGTATAGAACAGTTTAACGATTTGTTATCGGCAAAGCAAAACAAACCTCAATAATTACATTATTTCATCTGTATATTTATAATTGTATTCTTAATGAAAAAAACAATATTCCTTGCCTTGCTTGCTTGCGCTGTGCAGCAACAAGTGTTGGCACAAACATTGTTCAGTTTTGGCAACCAACAAGTATCTAAGCAAGCTTTTTTAAAAGCGTTTAATAAAAATCCGGTGCAAGGTGTTAACCGTAAGCAAGCTTTGAACGAGTATTTGCAATTGTATATTCATTACAAATTAAAGGTAAAAGCTGCCTACGACGAAAATTTGCACAACGAACCCACTATTCAGTTAGAAAGTACCAACTTTCGCAACCAATTGGCCGATAACTACATCAACGAAGAAGCCAATATAAAGCTGTTGATTGACGAGGCAGTTGCTCGCAGTAAAAAGGATATTCATGTGGCTCAATTGCTAATAGAAGTAGCTCCCGGAAAAGACACACTACAAGCCTTTCAGCAAATACAAAAAGCATATGCCCAATTAAAAAAGGGTCAAAAATTTGGTCAAGTGGTAGCGCAATTTGCCACCGATAGTGCGGCCAAACATACACAAGGTTCCATTGGTTTTATTAGTGCATTTACATTGGCTTATCCTTTTGAAAATGAAATTTATAAACTAAAACCCGGGCAGTTTTCCGCACCCTTTAAAAGTAAATTGGGCTACCACATTTTTTTAAATAAAGAAGAAAGAAAAGCTTTTGGAAAACGTAAAATTGCCCAATTATTTGTAGCTACTCCACCCAATGCCACTCCACAGCAGCGCATGCAGGCACAAAAAATAGCCGATAGCGCTTATCAACTATATCAAAAAGGCATTTCGTTCGAAAAGTTGGTTCAAGATTTTTCAGACGATCACAAAACAGCTTTTGAAGGTGGTGTTTTGCCACTAGTTAGTGTTGGCGATTTTGACCCCGATTATGAAAAACAAATTTATCAGTTGCCTCGCGTAGGTAGTGTGAGTAAGCCCTTTGCAACATCGGTAGGTTATCACATGATTAAGCTACTTGAAATACAACAACCCACATTCGACTCAACCGATGCTGCTGCTTTTGCCGATATTAAACAGCGTATTGAAAAAGATGAACGATTGGCTATTGCCAAAAAACAACTTTTGCAAAAATGGTTGAAGCAAACCCATTACCAAAGTTTTTCAGCTTATCAATTAGCCGATTTGTGGCAATTAACCGATAGTATTTTGGCAAATAAAGAAATAGCCCACCTACGCTCGGTAAATGATAGCACGCCTTTGTTTGCCTTTGGTATTCAAAAAGTATATGTTGCCGATTGGATTAAATATGTACGTTCGGTACGGTTTAATACCAACCGCAGCAATTACCACCAAGTATTCAACGATTTTATCAATAATACCTGCATTGATTACTACCGCAATCATTTGCACGAATACAATGCACAATTAACCGCGCAATTGCAAGAATTTGATGAAGCCAATTTGCTGTTTTCGGCAATGGACAAACATGTTTGGTCCAAAGCTACTGAGGACACTGCCGGTCTGCGCAATTACTATTTGGCACATGCACAAAAATATTTGTGGCAACCTGGTATCAGTGCATTGGTAGTTACCTGTGCCAACGCATCGCTTGCTACCGAATTAGCAGGAAAATTAGCCAATAACATAGCCAATTGGCAGTTGGTAGTATCTCAATATGGCACTTTGGTGAATACAGATAGTGCTCGTTTTGAAAACCAACAATTGCCAGTTAAAGCAGTATTGAAAAGTGAAGTGGGCTATATTTCGCAACCCGAAAAAAGTGCCAACGACGAATCGTATGTGTTTGTAGTAGTAACTGCTATACATACCAATAATACTATCAGAAGTTTTGAAGAAGCTAGAGGCCTAGTGATTAACGATTATCAACAGTTGTTAGAAGAAAAGTGGTTGGCACAGTTAAAGGCTACCTATCCAGTAACCATCAACAATGCAGTATTGGCTACCATTGAGTAGATTTTGTTCCAAGCTTTTAAGTAATTGCTATATTGTTTTTTGGTAACAAAAGTGATCACTTTTTGAATTGTGCTGAATACAGCCTAATTGGTATTCCAAGGAAATGATATAGTATAACAAGGTTGGACAAAAGGACATAGAATATAAGCAAATGCTTTCTCGAATAGGTAGTTAGGAAAGAAAGTTATGTTCTCTTGTAATCATGGTGTTTTGCCTATAAACATACGCAAAACACTATTGTGTTAGCTATTACCACTAGAATAATTGGTTAATTAATGCGTAAAGAATAAAATATGAATCTTGGATAGCTCTTTTTGCATATGAAAAGTGAATAGGTGAAAATATATTGGAACTTATTCAAAATTTAATTGTATTGTTTAAGTATTCTGCGCCTATCCCAGTTGATATTTTCTTTAATTGTTTTTGATGGCATTCCGCCAATCAAAACATTGGGCTCTAAGAATGATTTTGTAACCACAGCCCTCGTAGCAATCACTGAATTTTGTGCAATATGCACCCCTTTTAGTATAGAAACATGAGCGCCTACCCAAACATGGTCACCAATTGTAATATTTTGTGCGTAATTGATTCTCTCATTTGTTTGCGCATTAAGTATGGAATGCGAGTCACCTGTTCTTAAATCGATGTCTAAGGAAAACATACAATCTTTGCCAATGTGAATCTTAGAATTGGGCTCCGTCACCGCAATATGGGTTTCTTCAAATGTACAATCTTCTCCTATCCAAGCTTCACAGTCTTCGTCTTCAATCCAAATGATGCCCCCTTTTTTAAATTGAACCCGTTTGTCAATGATTATTTTTTTGTTATAAAAAAAAAAAAAAAAAGTTACATTATTAAAATACGAAGATTCGTCTATTTCAATTGAATTGTTATTTCCAACAATATCGAAAGAAGAATTGAATAAAAGTACGGATGGATGTATTTTTATTACATTCCCTTTTCCTTTAATTGTTTTCTTAGGGATTATGTTCTTTACATTGCTACCACTTTTCAAG
>JAIXOS010000158.1 GCA_027486695.1 Chitinophagaceae bacterium
CATTAATCAGCGTTTTTAATTTTTCTAAAACTTCGGGTAATATTTTATTACTTTTTGGTAATGCTATGAAGGGATATTTTCTACCAGAAGCCAATACAATCTTACCATCTACCACTTTTATATTGGTACGTAAAAAATCGTTTTTTGAGATTACGTCTACAGTAGCATTCGGGGCATTATCGAGACAAATATAGTCGGCCGTTTGCTCGCCATATTGCAACATGGCTTGTGTTCGGCCAAGCCATGAAAAGAAGGCTTTGCCAGGCTCAGCCCAAGTTTGATAGCGACTAAAATGCGTTCCCCACCAACCCATACCCATACCAGGTTGGTATTTATCATCAAATGGTTGATGTACCCAATGATGCAGAATTAAACGATTAATTCCTTGACTATAAGCACCTACAGCACTAGGCTTTAAAAAAGCAGGGTCTTCTGTAAATTTACTTACATTAGGGCTACCTGTAAAAGCTTCTGCCCCAACTACAGTTTTGCCTGCTGCCCTTGCTGCGGTTGTAACACGTCCATTTACATTTCCATTACCGCCCGTCCAAAATTCCGCCATTGGAATATCTGCCAATGCAGAACCTTCTTGTGTATCAAACTGTCCGCCATAAGCTTCAAATTGCAATTGCAGCTTTGCATCGCCCAACATTTTTTTACCAATAGCAAACCCATTTTCAAAAAACAATTGGTTCATTACATCTTTATAATCCCATTCAAAACGATCCGTTTGTTCCTTATTGTTTCTGATGCGGCCTTCCTGCCCTTTTTTATTATCTACCACCGTGGCCGTGAATGCTAATAACCAAGACAAAGGATCATAGCCCTTTCTTTTAATAAATTCTTCTCTAAAATTGGGTGTCCAGTTTTGATTACCTGCTTCATAGCTGTCTATCAGCATGTGTTTAAAACTATTACCCAAATAAGGTGCAAGGTTTTTCTTTACAGGATCTAATACGGCATTCCAATGAAATGTAGATTGTTCTGCACTCATTTTATCTGCCTCTAAGCACTTATTGATAAGCTCATCTGGCACAGGATGCGGTGTAGACATGGTAGGGGCATAACCCATACGGTAAATTACCCAATTACCTTCTGGTAAAGGTTTTACTAACTTTCCGGTAGTGTCAAAATATGTAGTAACATCTTGGTATTTTTCATAAACGGCTGTATCTGCCAAAGCAATGGCCAGATAAGCAATGTCTTTGTACCAAGTAGAAGGCTGTGGTGGTAATCCTCTTCGGCCCCAGCCATTATCAATAACAGCATCAGGCTTGGCAATAGACAACTGAGGGCTATTGGTGGTATTTACAATCACTTTTCGCCATACCAATTTTTTCATGCCGCGCTCTTCGGTAATCCACGGGCCGCCGGTGGTTGAGTAACCTACGGTGTTGTGTAAACCAATTTCAAGACCAAGGCGTTTAGCTTCAGCGGCTGCATGTTTCAGCGCGTCCCAATAGGCAGGGCTACGATATTTTTTTTCAGGCCAAGGATTATTTAAAGTAGGTACATGAGACTCTTGCACTGCAGAGCTTAAATTAAAAATAGTAGCACCGCCTACACCCATTGCCTTCATCGCTTCAAGGTCTTTTGTGATACCTTCTTTTGAAAAATTGCTACCCATCCAATGCCACCATACGTAAGGCTTTACACTTGTAGGCGGGTTTAAAAAATTGGTTTCTAAGGCATCTGTTGAGATTTGCTTTTTTTTTTTTTTTTATTGAAATGGGGCAAAGAATACGATTGCCCATTGGAGCATAGCAAGAATCGTCTTATTTATCATATTGGTTGTGTATCTAAATTGAATTTATCTTTTTGGTTGATTAAACGGAATTACAATCACTTTGGCGTAACTACCATTTTCAAATCCGCCAACACCATCCATTGTAGAAAAGAATAAGTATGCGGGCTTATTCTTTTCGAACAAAATAAACGGCCTTTCTAACTGTCCCATCTGTTGTTTTGTTCCATCGTTCCATTCAAGTGCTTTAGACCATGCTTTTGGCGCTGAATCTAATTTCCAATGAATGCCATCTTTTGAATGCGATAGCACGCCAGCACCTCTTTCGCCGGTAAACCTTGCTATCTGATCTTTGAATATAACATGATAGCCATTTTTGTCTTTCCACATAAATGGATCCTCTTGTTCTCCCCAATGTTCATAATCAAAGACGGGTTTTTTGTTGTTTACCACCACATAAGGACCAAGTATATTTTTTGCAACCGCCACACCAAGTGACATACCACTGTGTTTATTACCTTTATGAGAACGGCCTTTAAACATGAGTAATACCGAGCCATCATTGTGAATTACTGCGGTTGGATTGGAAGTAAGAAAACTGTAAAATGTATTAGGTTCTGTTGGCAATAAAGGTTTATCGAATCTTTGCCAAGGACCATTTACGTTGTCTGCTACTGCCAAGCCCACTCTTTTGTTGCTTCTACCTACAGTACACCACTTGCTTTGTAAGTCAAAGGCTTTAGCTGTTGGTTCTTCAAAAGGATGGGTTGATCCAGTATAAAACATGTAGTATTTACCTTTGTGCTTAAATACCTGAGGATTGAACGTAGAGTGACCATCCCAAAACTGCGCCCCCCTTGCAGTGAAAACCGTACCTAAAAATTGATAAGGTCCATCTGCCTTATCTGCTACACAATGAATAATTTCGGAAGTAGCCATCCATGCAGGATGCATGAGTAAACTATCGGGCCAACGACTGCAAAACATATGGTATTTGCCATCCTCGCCTTTCACTGCACATCCATCCCAAATCCAATAACCCTTCATGGCAAAGCCGCTACTTTTAGATGGTTTGCCAATACGAGTAAGAATTGGATTGGTTGAATGGGCGTTAATTGCTAATAACCTATCAACAGATGTACTTTGCTGACCATATACGCCTAATGAAGCACATACTATGATACTAGAAACCAACCATTTTTTAAAGTGGATCAATTGCATTAAATTATTTTTCAATTAATAGATAATTACCAAATTATTAATTAGTGCAGCTACTTAATTGTATTTTGGAAAATGATAGAACAAGCATCAATGGTATCCATAAAGGCTAAACATATTCAGCAAATCGAGCAACAAAAGTAATTTGGAGTAAGTGCCAACTGTCATGCACTTACATGGCATGCATACATGCAATACCTTTAAAATACAATTACAATGAAATAATATTCATTTCAAAATTGTGCAATATTATTTTGTATATACATAATTAAAGAAGTCTACATCCACATAACCGGCCTCCACTTTGTTGTTGTAGTTATAAATGGCAATACGATTGCCTCTATAAGCGCCCCATTTTTCCATTCGACCCACTTACACACATTATTATCTTGGGTTTGCGACTGTGCAAAAAAACTGCTGATGATAAATAATATTGACAACAATCAAGTAAATACAATTCGTAACATGGGTAGTATTTTCATGGTTGATAGCATCAATTTTTTGTTTGTTTCACAATAACTAATTGACTGCCATTATAATCCACTGACTTCACTTTTTTGCTTATATCAATTCCTACCCCTTCATTTTCTGTTACCCAAACAATACTAAAAACTCGTTTTTTTAATGTACCTGCATAATCACCCTGCTGTTTTTCAATGGTTAATGTTTGTTGCTGTTCGTTCCATTTAAAAGGAATGATGGTGTATTTCCCTTTCTCATAATTATAATTATCGCCTTCATCGCTGTATAAATTAAATTTTCCATCAGCGCCTGTATATACCCTTATCTCAAGTGTATCCATTGATTTTTCAGATGTGTATTGCAAGAATTTGCCCATTGGCACTATAGAACCAGCTTTTACAAACAGCGGAATTTTATCTAGTGGTGCAGCTGTCTTTATTGTTTGTCCACCATTAAAGCGTTTGCCAGTCCAGAAATCATACCATTGTACAGATTTTGGCAGGTACACATTCCAGTCTTTAATGTTAGGTTGTGTTATAGGCGCTATTAGCAAAGACGAACCAAACATGTATTGATACGCCTGTGAAATTGCTATTGCATCTTTTGGAAAATCCATAACCATTGGTCGCATTATGGTAGCACCTTGTTTTGAAACCATCCATGCTTGCGTGTAGATATAAGGCAGCAATCTATACCTAAGATCAAGCATGGTATGCATATTGTTCATTACCTTATCACCATACATCCAAGGTTCTGTTTCTGTTTTATATCCATGAATTCTAAAAATAGAATTGAATGTTCCAAATTGAAACCATCTTGTCAAAATATCATGATATGCTGTGTCTTTATATTGTTTAGGGCCAGGTCTAAAAAAACCTCCAATATCAGTAGTCCAATAAGGCATACCTGTTAAAGAATAATTTAAGCCGGCTACAATTTGCCTTTTAAAAGCATCCCAATCGTATCCAATATCACCCGACCAATTAATGGTACCAAAACGTTGTTGCCCAGCAAATGCAGATCTAGTTAATATAGCAACCCGCTTATTGGCATCAGTGGTACGTTGCCCTTCATATATTGCCTTACTTACAAACAATGGATAAGCAAGTCGATAAAAATTGCCTAAACCAAAGAAGGTCTTTTTACCAGCAAGTGCGTCATTTTCAGGTTCGGTAGCATCCATCCACCATGAGTCAACGCCAATGCTAAAAAGGTTTTTGTTCATGGCATTCCAATGAGTTCTTTGCGTTTCGGGATTGAATATGTCTATCCACAAACTGCTATCTATGTACAATTTTTTAGCAAGATATTCTTGAGCAACTTTAGATTTTTTATCTGGGTTTTCCCAAACAGAAATGGAAAAATGAACTTTTAAATCGTGCAACCGTTTAATAAACTGATCAGGATTGGGATATTCTGTGGTATCAAATTGCGGTACC
>JAIXOS010000466.1 GCA_027486695.1 Chitinophagaceae bacterium
CTTACGAGCATGTTCATCCAAACCGCATCGGTATGTTGGTGGCTGTAAGCAGAAAATACACCATGCACAGGATCGGAGAAAATGGTGGGCAACTGCAAATCGGCACGGCTTACTTGTTCAAAATCGGCATCGTATAAAAAGCTATGCACAAAGCCCGGGTACATCACACTCGGCATACGCAAGCGTTTGTAAGTAAGGAGTTTTTGTTTGTATTGGTCGGGCACAAATGCATCAAACTGCCAATGTCGGTGGTATTCGTCGTTGGCATCGGCGTATTGTTTGGATTGGGAAAGAATGTAATCGGCCTTTTTTTCGTTAGGGAAAAAGGCTTTTAGTTCGCTCGCAAATTGATACGACAACATTTGTCGGCTGTATGGGGAATATTGGGTGCCGCTGTTGACCACTACTTTACCTGTGGGCGAAGTCATTTGTACTTGTCCGGTCAGTAATTTTCTAAAATGCGGATGCGCCAAATAATTGTCGCCTCTACGTGCAAGAGCAATCATGGATAAAAATTGAAACTGAAAGCCACCGGGTGTTTTGCCATTGCTTTCGTATACCACGCCACAGGAATCAATACCCCATTCGCAAAAGGCCTCCACTGATTCTTTTCCCGTTTGGTAAGCCTCTTTATCAAATCCGGGGGTACCTTCTATAGCCGTAAGTGCCAAGAAATTGGTTAAATCCCATGTCATCCAATTGATATCTCTAAAGCGCTTAGGCCCATCTTGTCCGTATGCACGCATACCATAAGTGGTTTTGGCAATGATGCGTTGCATGACCGCTTTTTGGTCGTTGGTCATCCATTTTCCGGCAAAGTCGAGTGCAAAAGGGAGGTTCATATGCGCCATTAGCGAAACCGCCGTACGCCAACTATTGGTAGCACCGTTGCCATTAATTTCAAAAGTGTCGGTTGTGTTGCGAACATAGCGGCTACCAAATTCACTGTCCGAAATATGGAGTACTTCGTCTAGTACCGGTTCGCGCAGAGCATAATAGTTCACCAATGCATTGGCCGTTTTTTTGCCTAATGCGTCGTTTTGGGTTAGCAAGGCATACAATGCCATAGAAGTAAAACATTCCGGATAGTAACTTACATGCGAGTTGTAAATGCCGGCTTTGTAGCCTTTAAAACTATGTAGCAAATTGGGAATGCCCCCTTTGATGGGTTTGGGGCCGTTGCCATAGGTAAATGTTTGCTTGTCAAATTCCAAGTATTGGGTTTTGTTAGCAGCCAATAAGTCGAACACCTTGCCATCGTCGGTAGCCGGATTCAGGAAAGTATTGTTGAGCAAGTATTCTATTTCTGTCAACGACATTTGCCCCATTTTGGTTTTGCGGATTCGTTGGTACAAAGTTGGTACATCGGCTTCGCTAAATAAAATGCGCGGATATTGTCCCGGAGGGGGCACTTTAGCACCCAACAAAGCCGTATTGAATCCTTCGTATTGGTAAGCCGAAGTTGGTGTTGTGGGCCATTCGGTGGTTTCATCCCCCTCTATAATGGCGAGTTGTTCCGGTGTTACTTTAACGTGTTGTGTCCATTTGCCCTGCCTTGTTAACGAAGGAATGAATTGCAGCGCAATATCGGGGTCCGCAAATTTTTCGGGCGTATCAAAGAGGGTAATAATGGAGAGGCGTAAGTTGCTATCTTCTCTACCAATGAACGCGGTAGGCGCTTTACTGCCGGCAATAGCAAGACCCGAAGCATCTTGGTAAAGTTGCCAGCCCATTTTTTTCACCACATCTTCAAATGACAATAGGGTACGGCCTTTGTAAGCAGACTTTCGGCAACCTGCGGCATCAAACAAACGACGGTTTTGAACGGTATATACCCATTTGTTGGCCAAATAGGGAGGAGGCGTATCGGTAACAATCTTCGAAGAAAGTGCGTCGGCAAACGCTTGCGGAATATAGAGTACGCCATTGATGCGTTTGGCTTCATCGTGCCAATGCGTATCATCTAACCGTACTTTTTTACCCATAATGTAGCCATACCTACTGCCTTTAAAAATGGCTACACAAGTTTCAATTTTTGCAAGGGCCACCTTTTGTGCCGATTGGGTATAGGGTAGGCCGATGGTTTGGGGTGGCGGTTGTAAAACCTGAGGCTGACTAAAAGCCGTGATGCAAGTGGCAAACATTGCCGCAGCGAAAGGAAGGATGTGGTGCATTTTTTTCATGTATGGCGCAATTATCGGGTGCAAAAAATAACAGCAGGCTGTATTGATTGCTGAAATAAACAATAAAAAGGCTATGCAACGGAAGTAATTGTAGCAAATTATTGTTTGATTGGTGCATTTGGTGCAAAAAATCCGATGGTTGATCTATAGACACTGCTCTAATGATACCCTAGAAGCTTCCAAAAAGTCAAGGACGAACTTTCTAGGGTTTTCCGCCTCCTAATTTACTTAGTTCCTCTCTTTTTCTTGACAAAATAAGAGGCAAAAAAGCCAAGGACGAAAAATGTACGCCCATTTCGTTTGGGCAGCGCTATTCAGCTATGGCACTAATGTAAACTGTACTTGGGAATCTTTCTGTGTGAGTGAGGTGGTAAAATTTAGGATAAAAGGTTAGGATACTGCGCCTGTATATGCTGCACCTGCTGGGCAATTATTTTTTGGAGAATGTGAATATTAACGTCGGCAAGTTTTTTAATGTAAATACAACCTTTATCGGTTTTGTGTTTGCCCAATTGGGCAAGTAAAGCTGTTCGTTGTTCAAATGCACCGGATAAATACAACACCAAAGCAGTAGCACGGGGTGCAAAAGCTATCAGCGGGCTATCGCCTTCGTGGCCGCTTGCATATTGGTAGTGATAGCTGCCAAAGCCAATGATGCTTGTTCCCCACATGGTGGGTTCAAGTTGCGTTTGCTGTTGGATGAGGTTGATAAGTGCCTTACAATCTTGTTGTTTGGCTTCCTCTTTTACCGATTGAATAAAATCGGAGACAGACAGGGCTGTTTGGGTGGTTTTATTTTTGGCCATATCGGTGCTGATAAAACTAGTTTGGGGCTATCAATCGTATGCCGCTTTAACAAGGCGGATACAAGCTAGGCACACTTTGGTTAGGGCATATAGCTCACCGGCTATTGATGGTTTATTCAGTTAAATCGCTTCCGGAAAATGAAAGAGGCAGTAGGTGCTGTGCGGTATCTAGGATGTAGATTTTACCTTCTAATCCACCCAAAATAATGCGTATAGGTCGGTTAAAGCGATTTTCGAATTCGGATAAAGCCTGCCTACACATACCACATGGCGAAAGCGGACGGTTGCTTACTTGCGTATTGTGGTTAAAATAGCTGATAGCCATGGTAGTAATGGGCGTATTGGGATGTACAGAAGATGCCGCCGATAACAAAACCCTTTCGGCACAAATACCCACGGGATAGCTAGCATTTTCCTGATTGGTACCGGTTACTAGTTCGCCATTTGTTAATAGTGCACAAGCACCTACATGAAAGCGTGAATAGGGGGCATAAGCAACTGTGGTTACTTCTCGGGCTTTGGATAGCAGTAAAGCATCTTCGGTAGATAGTTCGCTGATATGGTTGTACTCTTCAAATTGAAATTGATAAACCGTTTTTTTCATACACTGTAATAGGGGTTGATGATGGTACTATTTCTAAAGTTAAATTATTTATATTGAAATAGCATTACTTAGTTGCGAAAAGATGGCAAAATGGGGCAAAAAAAATCCCGTTTCGAACTGCGAAACGGGATTTTACTAAATAGATATGAAATTAATTGGCGCCGGTGCTTTCTGTGTCTTTGCCTAACGATTTGTTTTTTGCAAAGTCCACCAATATAGGTGCTGCCACAAAAATGGAAGAATAGGTGCCGGTAATTACCCCAATCAACATAGCAAAAGCAAAACCTCTTGTTACCTCACCTCCAAAGATGAATAGAATTAAGATGGTTAAGAATACGGTTAACGAAGTCATTACTGTACGACTAAGGGTTTCGTTGATAGCGCGGTTAATGATGCTAGCATTATCGGCCGCTTTCATCAGTTTGCTATCTTCCCTAATACGGTCGTAAACAATTACCGTATCGTTCATTGAAAAACCAATTACGGTTAATATTGCCGCAATGAAATGTTGGTCTATTTCGAGTGGGAACGGTACAATTTTACGGCAGAAGCTGAACACAATTAAGGTAACAAATACGTCGTGCAACAACGAGAAGATAGTACCCAAAGAGTAACGCCAATCGCGGAAACGAATAAAAATGTACAAACAAATAACGATGATAGCAAAAATGGTTGCTTTAGCTGCACCAGACTTCAATTCGTCAGAAATGGTTGGTAATACAGTTTGTGAACTTTGCTTGTATTTGGTGTGAAATTCGTTGTACGAAATACCGGCAGGAAGGTGTTTCTTCAAGCCCTCATACAATTTCAATTCTACTTCTTTGTCTATTGTATTGTCTTTATTTACCTCGGTAATACGGTAAGCGGTTGTGATATTTAACTGATTGGCTGAACCAACGGTTTTGATAATGGGCGCTTCGCCAAAAGCATTTTTAAGTTCTTCACGTACTTCGTCGGTACTTACTGCTTTATCAAATTTTACAGTATAACTACGACCACCGGAAAATTCAACGCCTTCATCAAAACCATTAAAATAGGTGCTTATGCCCAACAAGAATACCACAACAGAAATGCCATAAGCTACTTTTCTGTATTCGATGAATTTGAAGGACGCATGTTTGAATATTTTTTTAGATACACCGGTAAAGTATTCAAAGTGGCGATTTTTATCCATGTACAAATCAGTCACCAAGCGTGAAACCAAAATGCCGCAGAACAAAGAAAGGATGATACCGATAATTTGGGTGGTGGCAAAGCCCAATACAGGCCCTAGACCAAAATAGGCCAAAATAGAAGCGGTAAGTAAAGTAGTAACGTGCGCATCTAAAATAGGTGCTAGTGAACGTTTGTAGCCATCATTTACTGCCGATACGTGTCCTTTTCCTTTGCTAAGTTCTTCTTTGATTCTTTCAAAAATAATTACGTTGGTATCTACAGCCATACCAATTGTTAGTACCAAACCTGCAATACCTGGTGCTGTAAGGGTAAAGCCAAGTGCACTTAAGATACCTATTGTGAACAACAAGTTGAGAATTAAAGCAATGTTAGCAACCCATCCGCCCGTATTGTAATAAACAAGCATTAATGCGAAGATAACAATGAAAGAAATTAGGAATGAAAGTGAACCACCTTTTACAGCAGCAGCACCAAGGGTAGGCCCAACTACTTGTTCTTGTACTATTTTAGCAGGTGCTGTGTATTTACCACCTTCTAAAATTTGCGCAAGATCTTGTGCTTCTTTAACCGAATAGCTACCACTAATTTCAGAGTTACCTGTTGTAATAGCATCGTTAACATTTGGTGCGGAGTATACAAAATTGTCCAAAACAACGGCAAGTGGTTTGTCGATATTGCGGCTAGTCATTTTTGCCCAAATGTTGGTACCCACTTTATCCATGCTCATGGAAATCACCACTTTGTTGTCGCGGTAATCTTGTTTCGCTTGGGTTACGTGTTCGCCTTCTAATTCGGCACGGCCATTGTCGAGGGTTTTGATAGCATATAATTGC
>JAIXOS010000211.1 GCA_027486695.1 Chitinophagaceae bacterium
GGCACAGGTAAACCGAATGGTTGCAAAAGCAACGGCGGTTGTAGTTCAGGTGGCTGTAACCGCATGAACGTACACAATTGGCTTTCCGATTTGCCAATAACGGATACCGATAATAGTTGCCAAATTGTAGAACTTAGCTTTAAACAAGGCAGTAGAAAAGATTATTACCGCAATAGTATTCAGCAATTCTTTGAAAAAGGAGAATTGGTCACTATTGAAGGTGCCGGCGGATTTGATGTGGGAGAAGTTAGCCTTACTGGCGAATTGGTACGCCTGCAATTGAAGAAAAATGGCATTGACGAGCACAATCCGGATTTAAAAAAAATACTGCGTAGAAGTACCGATAGAGATATAGAAAGCTACCAAATTAGCAAAAACAGAGAACCGAAAATGCTTGCGCGTAGCCGCGAAATTGCCCGGGAACTGAAACTGCAAATGAAGTTGAGCGAAATTGAAATCCAAGCCGATGGCAAAAAAGCCACTTTCTTTTATACTGCCGACGACAGAGTTGATTTCAGGGAAATGATCAAACAATTTGCTGCCGAATTTAAACTTAAGGTAGAAATGCGTCAAATTGGTATTCGGCAAGAAGCTGCCAAAGTGGGCGGTATTGGCAGTTGCGGACGCGAATTGTGTTGCAGTACTTGGCTGCACGAATTTAAAAGTGTGAATACGACTGCGGCTCGCTACCAAAATTTATCTATCAACCAAACCAAGCTAAGCGGACAGTGTGGCAGATTAAAATGTTGCCTCAACTTTGAACTTGATACCTATTTAGATGCATTACAACATTTCCCCGACAATGTAGATACCTTAGAAATTGAAAGAGGCAATGCCTTTTTGATCAAAAAAGACATCTTTAAAAATTTGATGTGGTACATGATTCAGGGAGGCAGTAAGCATTATCCTTTATCTATTTCGCGTGTAAAAGAAATAAAAAAACTGAATGCCCAAGGTATTAAGCCTGCCGATTTAGAACCGGTTGATGTAACTACAGGCAAACCAAAAGAAATTGAACCACAGTTTGTAGACGTAGTAGGCCAAATTAGTTTGCGTAGTTTGGAAAAAGGCGATCGAAAACGCAGAGAAGAAATGCAACGAGATAGCCGAGAAAACAGAAATCAGTCTCGCGACCGCCAACAAAGACCTCCATTTAATTCAAATAGAGACGCTCGCAACGATAACCGACCTGCAACGGGTGCGCCTATCCATAACCCAAAACGTGAGCAAGCTCCCAAAAATTCTGATCGGCAAGCTCCACCGCGCAACGCACAAAACGACAGGCAAAACACACCGCCGCAACAAGGCAATAGAAATAACCAACAAGCAAATAGACAACAAAGACCCGCAAACCGTCCACCGGCAAATGCGCCAATACAAACAAACGATACTGCTAAAAGCGGTATTGTACCACCACCGCCCGATGCACCTTTAGCCAATGCTACTGATGCTCAGGCGCCTCGCAACAACAACCGACCGCCACAACATAGGCACAACAGAAACCGACCGCCGCACAATAGGCAAGGTGGTGGGGGCAATAATCCTAACCGTCCACCACAGGATAAAAAATAACCATAGAAGAGGCCGTTTCAAAACAATTGAGGCGGCCTCTTTACATTAGAAGAAAATATTTTTGAAAAAAAGTATGTAATTTTCTCAGAAAATGCATCCTCTTTTACAAACAAATCTATGCAAGCACATATGAAAAACGATTTGCTAATTCAAATACCCAAACCTTGCCACGAAAATTGGGATGCAATGACGCCTGATGCAAAAGGGCGCTTTTGTGGAAGCTGCGCAAAAGTGGTGGTGGATTTTAGCATGATGACCGATAACGAAATAGCGCGCTTTTTAAAAAATAATACTGGCAGCACTTGCGGACATTTTACACGCGACCAACTCGAAAGGCCTATTATAGAAACACAATTACAACCCAAACGAACATGGCGCTATTGGTTGGCTTCGATTGCCTCACTATTGGCAATGCTGGAACAATCGAATGGCCAAAATAAGTCAAGTAGTAAACAACTAGACGATACAAGCAATGCGATTGTTGTAGACAGGGGTCAGTTGGCATTATTGGGCAAAGTGGCCTATCGGCCAATTGAAAACAAAGTGCTTGGCCGTGTTGTTGATGAGCAAAACAGACCTCTACAAGGTGCATCCATACTAATCAAAGACTCCAAAATTGGCACTTCTACCAAAGCTGATGGTACTTTTGCTTTAGTCGCAAATAAAAAAAATGTTACAGTGGTGGTTTCATATATCGGTTATATTACAAAAGAATTGCTACTTGTGGCTAATGACGAAACCAAATTAATAAAACTAGCACTAGCCATAGATGACATGATGATGGGTGAGGTGATTATTACTAAATCAACAAAAAAACGAAAAAACCTAGTTGAAAAACCATCGCTGTTAGATAGCTTGTCTAGACTAGTTACTAAAGCATTTACCATTTACCCCAATCCTATCAGCACCAATGAAGTGATTAACATTGCTATAAAAGAAGCCGGCAGTTATGAAGTGCATCTCTTAAATAACCAATCAAAAATTTTAATGCGTAAAGTGCTGAATACGCAAACTTCAAAACAGCACATTTCTTACGCTTTACCAACAGGTATTCACCAAGGCATTTACTATGTACGATTGATAAACACCACAACAAACAAGGAATGGACAACCCAATTGGTGGTACAATAAATTGAAAGCTAATGTAGTAGAAAATGAAGTTCAGCAGGGCATTACACTTGAAAACCTTTCAATTCGGTGGCCATTTAATATGTTTTAGAAAGAAAAATGAAGCCTTATAAAATTTATTACTCCCTCAATTTATTTCGTTTTGGTTGCTTTCTTGCTGTTTTTATGCACCATGCTTCATTTTTTGCACAACTAGGAAATTGGGGTGTAGATGCTTTTTTTATCTTATCGGCCTTTTTACTTACAAAGCTTCTTTTGGAAGAATATCAAATTAATAATAATTTCAATAAAATAAAGTTCTTTTCACGCCGTGCTTTACGTATATATCCGCTTTATTTTTTTATTGTAGGTACATGTACTTTTTTAGCCCCAATCATTTCCTTCTACATAAAAAAGCCTATTGATTTTCCATCAAAGTGGTGGTATTATTGGCTCTTTTTGAGTAATTACGACCAAGAATCTCATTTATTCGCACTTAAATTTCTTTGGTCTATAGCAGTTGAAGAACAATTTTATTTTTTGTTTCTATTCATTGGAAGCGCTCTATGCACCCGATTTTGGACAGTAATTGGTATAATGCTAGCTACATATGGAGCATCTGTTTATATAAACCTATATTATTCAAATAAAACAAACGACCTCTTTTCACATTTAATAAATTTCACTTCTGGTATCATAGCTGCTTATTATATCTTAAAATTCAAAGTTTCCAAACTCATTTATGTTTTTTCTTTATCTATAGGTTGTTTGGTTGCCTTTTCTTTCGCAAACGCACTTTTGAAAAATGAGCATGTAACAAGAGTTTTGTTTTCAATAGGTATTGCGTGTGTCTTAATTTTTCTGACACAAATAGAAGTACGCTATCCTTCAGTATTTCAGCATAATACAATTTCACTGTTGGATTATTTTGGAAAAATAACATTTGGAGCTTATGTTTTTAGCGGTTTCGTTTTCACCATTTTCATTAAACTTTCTATTTTCAAGATAGGCAGTTGGCAATACATATTGAGTTCGCTATTGATTACACTTGCCATTTCATGTGCCTCATACGAACTTTATGAAAAACATTGGTTGGCACTAAAGAGAAAATTTCGATAAAACTTCATTTTGTGTTCTATGAGAGAATGAATAATATACAAAAATATTTTTAATTATAGAGGATACTAAATCGAATTCCCTTTTACATACATGGCATCTACCGTTAATTCTTGGATAAATGTACTACCGGCCAAGCAAGCCATCATTCGCTGAAAAGCAAGGCTTGCTAATTTGGCTCCACTCGTTTCAATATAACAAATATTGGGATGAAACAACTGAGGTATAAACCCATTACTGATAGCAATGACGCCAATTTGGCTAGGAATGGCAATATTGTTTTGTTGAAGCGTTTTCATTGCACCAATCAACACCTCGTCGCTCATGCAAAAAATAGCATCAATGCTACGAGAGGTGTTCAAACATTTTTGGGTAATCAACATGGACTCGTCCGATGAATGTGCAAATTCTATATACAACCGTGCAGCAGAAGTAGCCGTAGCAAAAGCTTCTTCAAAAGCTTGCAATCGCTTGTGGGTAATGGACATTTTAGCATTACCAAACAATGCCAAAATATGTTGATACCCCTTTTCTATCAAACAATTTGCCGCCAATTGCGCTGCGGCAATATCGGCCACACACACTTTATTACAACTATTTATTGGCGGTACTTTGTCGAAAAAAATAACCGGAGTATCCAAATCTTCCATTTTCAAAAAAGCAGTGGTATCGGCCGAATTGGGCGATAAACATACAAATACCCCGGCTACTTTATTGGCTCTAAACAACTTCAAACTTTGCAATTCTACCTGCGGATCATCGCACGACTGTACAATTAACAAGGAGTAGCCATTTTTGCGGGCATCTTCTTCTAAGGTAGCAATAAAGGCTTGGTAAAAATTATTGGATAAGGTGGGTAAAATAACCCCAAATAGTTTGCTATGGTGATTGCGCAAATTGATGGCATAAGTATTTGGCTCGTATTCGAGCGTAGCGGCTAATTCCTGCACACGCTTTTTGGTATGTTCGGCAATATCGGGATGATTTTTCAAGGCCCTAGATACTGTAGAAATACTAATATGTAACGCCTCAGAAATCTTTTTTAAAGTGGCTTCTGTTTTCATACGCAATAGCAATGATGTAAATATAGTGCTACTACTCAGCTTGTGTTCCATTGTCAACTAAAAAATACCGTTTTTTGCTGCTCACATACCATTGCAGGCAAGCATTAGCTGCTGCCAATCTGCCTAAAAAAAGCAGCAAGCACTTAATATTGCAGGCATTAAACACTTTCTGTAGCCGTATTTGCAAAAAGTTATACACCGCAAACATTTTCGCAAACATTACCGCAAACGTTTGCAGTACAATTGGGTTCAAAACCGAATAATCAACAGCATCTAGTGAATAGTTTTGGTTCGTCATTCTAATTCTAACAACCATAAACCTTGCCAAATGAAAAAAAATCTTCTTTTTTTGATGCTATTGCTATTGTCTGTAGCCGTAGTGTATGCACAGCAAGCTACCCAACTAAAAGGCCAAATTAAAGGTACTAAAAACGAAATTTTAGCGGGTGCTACCATTACTTATGTAGCCGGTGGCCGAAATGCCGTAGCCGACGAAATGGGCAACTTTGTATTAAATGGATTGCCTACTACTGCTAATGTAGTAGTAAATGTTACTTACACCGGTTATGCCGCTACAACACAAACGTTCGATTTATCGAAAGGAACACTTACCAATGTAGTTATCACCCTTAAAGCGGATCCCCTTGCACTAAGCGAAGTAGTGGTAACAGGTACCACCGGTAGTAAATCAAAATTGGGCACAAGCGTATCGGTTAGTACCCTTAAATATGATGAGGTTACAAAAGCTGCACCGCGAACCACAGCCGAAATTTTTAGATCTATTCCGGGTATCAAAGCGGAAGCATCGGGTGGAGATGGTAATACCAATATCACCGTACGTGGTATTCCTATTTCGGCAGGTGGTTCCAAATACCTGCAACTGCAAGAAGACGGCTTGCCTGTATTGCAATTTGGCGATATTGCTTTTGCTACAGCCGACATCTTTTTAAGAGCCGATCAATCCATTGGTAAAATAGAAGCCATTAGGGGCGGTTCTGCTTCAACTTTGGCTTCTAATTCGCCGGCAGGCATTATTAACTTTATAAGCAAAAATGGCAACACCGAAGGTGGTACCATTGGCGTTACTTCGGGCCTTGATTATGGCACTACCCGTACCGACTTTAACTATGGCGGTGCTTTGGGAAATGGGGTAAACTTTAATGTAGGTGGTTTTTATCGCTTAGGCGAAGGACCACGTACAACCGGCTACACCGCCAACAACGGTGGACAACTGAAAATGAATTTCACAAAATCGTTCAAAAACGGATACGCTCGCTTGTACGTTAAGTATTTAAACGACAGGGCAGCCGCTTATATGCCTATGCCTATACAAGTATCGGGCACCAATGCCAACCCTGTTTACAGCTCGTTGCCTGGTTTTGATGCTTTGAAAGGAGCTTTGCACTCTCCTTATTTGCAGCAAAATTTGGGTTTGGGTGTTAATGGCGAACTGCGCAGAAGTGATGTTGCCGATGGTATGCATCCGGTTACAAAATCGGTAGGTGCCGAATTTGTGTTTGACCTTGGTAACAATTGGAGTGTAGAAGAAAGGGCAAGATATGCTGCTAATAAAGGGCGCTTTGTTGCACCATTTCCTGCACAAGTAGGTAGCACGGCCTCCGTATTGGCTACCGTAGCTACGGCCACCGGTGCCAACTTAACGGGTGCCACTCTTCGCGATGCGGTTACGGGTAATACCTATACCGGCACTAATGCAATGGTGGTACACATGTTTGATACCGAATTGAACAATTTTGACAATATGGTCAACGATATAAAATTGAAGAAGAAATTTGCAAATGGAAACGTGTTATTCGGATTTTACAAATCGTTTCAAAATATCAACATGTCGTGGCTTTGGAACTCATATGTAACCGAACTCAATGGCAAAGGAGCCCATCCGTTGAATGTAATAACTGCCGGAGGACAAAACATTTCGCAAAACGGCTTGTTTGCTTATGGTGTGCCGGTTTGGGGTAATTGCTGCCAACGCAACTACGATTTAAAATACGACATTTCGGCTCCTTATGCTGCTGTAAACTTAGATGCTACCGATAAATTAAACGTAGAAGCTAGTGTTCGTTGGGATTTGGGCAATGTAACAGGTAACTATGCCGGTGCTGTACAAAAAGCGTTTGATGTAAACAACGACGGTACCATTTCGGCTAATGAACAAAGCGTTTCGGCTATTGACCATGCCAATGCCAAACCTGTAAATTACGATTACAATTATGTTTCTTATTCGGTAGGTGCCAACTACAAACTAAGCAATTCAAGAGCTGTATTTGCCCGCTTTAGTTCAGGTGCTGTAGCCAAAGCTGATCGTTTGATCTTTACCCCCAATGTACTGGCCGACGGATCTGCAAAAGGAACTACCGACAACATTACACAAGCTGAGGTTGGTTACAAAAGCAACTTCAACAAAGGCGCTGTATTTGTAACAGGCTTTTATGCCAATGTAAATGAAGCAGGTGGCTACGAAGCTACTACCCAACGGGTTATTGAAAATCACTACAAATCTTACGGTATAGAATTGGAAGCTTCTTACAACTTTTCTAAAGCAATAAGTGTTCGCGGTAGCGCTACTTATACCAAAGCCGAACTAACTGATGGCGCTAATAAAGGTAAAAGACCAAGAAGACAGTCTCCACTTATTTATAGTTTGATGCCTACCTACAATGCCGGTAATTTTAGTGCTGGAATTGGTTTAATTGGCACAGGTGCTTCATATGCTCAAGACGATAACTTATTGAAATTTAAAGGTTATGTTATGGTAAATCCGTACGTAAGCTACAAGTTTACCAAAGCGCTTGTTGCTTCTTTAAATGCCAATAACTTACTGAACACCATTGGCATCACTGAAGCCGAAGAAGGTGCTATTACCGAAAACACCAACAACATCATTCGGGCACGGTCTATAACAGGTCGTACTATTTCGGCTACCATTTCCATCAACTTTTAGTGAAAATGGTTTCCCCTCAATAGGTATTTTTTCCTAAAAGAGTCCCGCCTTATTTGCCATTAGTCATTGTACTGTTACAAAACCTAATGGCAAATATTTTTTGTTCCACTCAAATTATTGTTATGTTAGATGCTTTTGGAAAAACAGATTTGGTTAAACAAGCCATATTGCTATTACAAAATATGGCTTCTGACGGATTTTTAAAAGCCTCCACCAACCACACCGATAATTACAATCGAGTTTGGGCACGCGATGCCGCCGTGGGTATTTTGGCCATTCTGAGTGCCAACCAAACCAATCTTTACCCCGCAGCATGCAGAAGTTTGTTGTTGTTACAGCAAGCCGCTAACAGCTATGGACAAATTCCATCTAACATAGCTTTAGACCCGTCAGGTCAACCATCGTCTGTAAGTTATGGTGGCACCGTTGGCAGAACCGATGCAGGCTTTTGGTGGATGATTGCTACCGTTTTGTATTTGCAAAAACAACCTACCGAAGCCTTGGAAAAAGTTGCATTACCGCAAGCGGAACAGCTTTTTAAGTTGGCCGACATTTGGGAATTCAACGGCAAACACCTCATGTATGTACCAATGAGTAGTAATTGGGCCGACGAATACATCACCAATGGATATGTTTTGTACGACCAACTGTTGCGCTATTGGGCCTTGGAATTAGCGGCAAATTATTGGAAAAACCCACATTGGAAAGAAAAAGCCGGGCAAGTAAAACTTGCCATCAAACAACATTTTTTACTAGAGGCCGAGCTTAAAGGGTCGTTGTTTACACAATTTCAACAATTACAATTAGCCAATTGGGACATTTCGCAGCAGTTTATCGCATCTTTTTCCCCGGGTCAAATTGTGTATAGGTACGATGGTTGGTCTATTGCCTTATTGCTATTATTAGATATTCCTTCGGCTGCAACAAAACAAAAACTGATATCCCTGCTACAACAAATGGTGGTAGCACCCAATGCCATTGGCATACCCGCATTTTGGCCAAGCATCGAAGCATCCGAAACAGATTATGCTACTTTAGTATTTAATCACCATTATCGGTTCAAAAACAAGCCGGGTCATTTTCACAATGGCGGCATATGGCCTGTAATCAATGGGTTTATGGTTGCTGCGTTGGTTATCCAAAACGAAGTATTGTTGGCTAGCCAATTACATACCATTACACAGCATTTATTACAAAACAGCTTTGCACAGCACCCTTTTGCCGAGTACTTTGACGCCGCTACCGGCTCGCCACAAGGGGTTAGTGAGCTTTGCTACTCTGCCTCAGGATGGATATTGGGCCATCAGGCGTTACAACATCCTATTACTATTGATGGCTTATTAAAACCTTACAACCTTAGCAAAGCGGCTATTTATCAAAAAGTACTGGTATTGGCAGCACAAGTACTTACACACATCAGCTATCAATCCAATAAAGTTATTTGCATTGCTATTGCGGGCGAATCGGGCTGCGGCAAAACAACACTTGCTAACGCCCTAAAAAACCTGCTGGAACAACAGCAACAAAAGGTTTTATTGCTGCATCAAGATAATTACTTTAAGTTGCCACCACATCAAAATCACCAAGCCCGATTGGCCAACTTTGAGCACATTGGCACCCATGAAGTTGACTTTTACCAATTAGAACAACACATTCAAGCCGTTAAGCATAAAACAATTAGCACCATCAACATACCGGTAATGAATTGGCAAACCGACACTTGTGAAGTAACAGCTACAGACATTCGGCAAACACAAATCATTATTGTAGAAGGCACATATACCATGTTGCTTAAAGACGCCAACCACAAAATATTTATTACCACCAATTACAAGCAAACACGCAACAATAGAATTGAAAGAAACCGTGAAACCGTCACCGATTTCATTGAACAAGTACTTGAAAAAGAAAGTACCATTATTCAATCGCATGCTCCGCTTGCCCATATTTGGATTAATGAACACATGCACCTACACACAGCACCTCCTATTGAATCATGCAATTAAACCGACCCAATCATGGAAATACGTATCGGTAAACAACAACTTAGCTTTTGGCAAATCATCAATATGAATGTTGGTTTTTTTGGTTTGCAATACAGTTTTGGTTTGCAGCAAGCCAATATGAGCCCTATTTATTCGTACTTAGGTGCCGAGGAAAGTAAGCTACCTTATTTATGGTTGGCCGGCCCCATTACAGGTCTACTCATTCAGCCTATAGTGGGTGCTATGAGCGATAAAACCCAAACCAAATGGGGGCGTCGCACACCCTATTTTTTAATTGGTGCGTTATTTTGCAGTATTTGTTTGTTTCTAATGCCCTACAGCAGCAGCGTTTGGATGGCGGCAAGTATTTTGTGGATTTTAGATGCCGCAAACAATATTACACAAGAACCTTATCGTGCATTTGTTAGCGATAAATTACCTAGTCAACAGCATGCTATTGGTTTTTTAACACAAAGTGCGTTCACCGGTCTTGGCCAAACCCTTTCTTACCTAACGCCTACCCTACTAATTTTTTTTGGCGTTAGCAAAACTGCCCACAATGCCCACAACATTCCGCTTACTACAGTCATCGCCTTTATCATAGGTTCGGTTATATCTATTGCGTCTATTCTGTACACACTGAGTACTACTAAAGAAAATCCGCTTACCACTGCCGAAAAACAACACCTTACGCAGTTACCCAAAGGCACATTAGCCACCTTTACCGATATTTTTCAGGCATTTAGCCAAATGCCTATTGCTATGAAACAAATGATTCCAATGATGTTTTTTAGCTGGTATGCCATGTTTATTTATTGGATATATATTGCCAAGTGCCTCTCTCAATCAGTTTTTCATGCCGATGCACAGGGTGGCTTTCGCAATGCCGAGCTGCTTGCCGGTCAATTAGGCGCTTATTACAATTTTATTGCATTCGGTTCCGCATTCGTTTTGGCCAAACTAGCCGCGAAAGTGGGCGCTAAAATGGTACACAGCCTTTGTTTACTTTTGGCCGGCCTAGGTTTGTGGATATTGCCCAACTTACACCAATCGTGGCAATTATTTATACCTATCACCGGATTTGGCTTGTGTTGGGCTAGTATGATGGGCAATCCGTATGTTATGCTCGCCAAGAGCATTCCGGCTGAGCGCACGGGCGTGTACATGGGTATCTTTAACATATTTATTGTAATCCCTATGCTGTTGCAAAATGTAACCATGCCGCTTTATTATACGGCTTGGTTGGGCAATAGCCCGGTAAAAGCCATTATGCTAGCCGGCACCTTGCTGATATTGTCTGCCGCATCGGTTTGGTTTGTGAAAAAAGAAAGCGAAACCGCCAATTTGGCTCTTAAATAAATAAGGCTAGTTGATAGATAAAAAGCACCCGAATCATTTTGTGGGCGTTCCCCCTGCGGGGTCGGCATTGGACGAATATATACTGCATTTTCTAAATATTTTTTTAAATTTATCTTTTGCTTATATATTTTTTAATTGCCTTTTTTATCATTATCTAGAGTTGACCACCTACCCCTTTAAACTTCTCTACAAATTGCGTGAGCTTTTGAAACACACTACGCTTTTTTGTCAAATATTGTGGATTTAAAGGACTCATTTTTGGTAAAATAGCATTCAGTTCTGTACCATTTTCACTAGCATATTCACGTTTTAAGGAAGCCGTTATATATCGCTTTGCGGCTTCTTCATTTAAGTTCTCGTCTGTAATTAACGCTGTTGCTTCTTCTTTCTGTTTTGTTTGTGCAAATGCAAAGAAAGAATCTATCACATTCGCTTTATCTTGAAGGGTATCAAGTTCAGTTTCATTAATAAAATCAACCACCAAACTCTCTTTCGCCCTATTGCCTACACTTGCCCTAATAACCCTACGTATTTCTTCTACTAAAGTGGCTTTGTCTTTTGTTTTTTTATTGTGTTCAAAAATTAATTCAAGAATGTAATCCAAGTTTATTTCTTGTGATTTAAGCAGGTCTATTTCAAATACAACGTCATCCCAATCAATGGTTGATTGTTCGGATGCAGCCCCACCTCTTTCCCTTCTTAACCAATCACGTATGTCATTATAAGATGAGCGATAATCTTGAACGGTTCTTTCTTTTAGCAATTCAATTTGTTGCATTGCCGCAATGTCTTCATCTGTTACAAAATGCGCTTCCTTAAATGCCTCTACGGCTTCAGTATCATTGATGTCTATTTCTTTGAGTGCCTTTAGATTATTAAATTCATCATAGTTCTGCAAAATGTTTTCTACTCGTAAATATTCACCAAACAGTTTTGCAAACTCTTTCTTGTCCTTTTCTGTTACAATGTCTTCTGGGTTGGGAAACTTTTCATTTAACTCTTTTACTACCTCAACATAACCTCTACGTGCTTCGCCGGTTACTAGGTCGGTAAAGCCGCCTAAGTATTCTTTATAGCTTTTTTCAAGCACTACATTTTTGGTACTGCTATCGCCAAAAAGCGTTATGGCATCTATGGTCGCTTTTTCTAAATCTCTAAATGTAACAATGTTGCCAAAGGTTTTGGTGGCATCATAAATACGGTTTGTTCTTGAAAAAGCTTGTATTAAACCGTGATAACGCAAGTTTTTATCTACAAACAGGGTGTTTAATGTAGGCGCATCAAAACCTGTCAAAAACATGCCAACTACAATAATCAGGTCTATCTCTTTACTTTTTACACGTTTTGCAAGGTCGCGATAATAATTCTGAAACTCATTACTGTCAACGCCATAGCTCGTTTTAAACATGGCGTTATAGTCATTGATAGCTTTTGTTAAAAACTCTTTGGCAGTAATATCCATTGCAGATGGTTCAAATGTTTCATCCAATATTTCACCAATGGCATTTTGTTCCTCATTGGCTGCAAAAGAAAAAATAGTGGCTATTTTTAGTGGCTTATCATTATCTTTTTGTAAGCTGTTTAATTCCTCGTAATAACATTTGGCAGCATCTACACTACTTACGGCAAACATGGCATTAAAGCCTTTGTTACTGCCTTGGTTTCTGTGGGTTTTTAGCTTGAAATTCTGTAGAATGTATTGCGCAATTTCTTTGATACGAATTGGATGCAATAGCGCCGTTTTGTTTTCGGCGGCACTTAATTTTTTCTCATCTAATTCAGTTTCTAGGCTTTTAAACCTCGGGCGAACATTATTGTAGTCAACCTTAAATTTCAATACCTTTTCATCTCTAATAGCATCGGTAATGACGTATGAATGTAGTTCTCTGCCAAAAACACTTGCAGTAGTTTCTGCACCCAACGCATTTTGCGGGAAAATAGGTGTGCCTGTAAAACCAAATTGGTAAAACTTTTTAAATTTTTTGTTGAGGTTCTTTTGGGCTTCGCCAAATTGCGAACGGTGACATTCATCAAAAATAAACACTACTTGCTTTTGATAAATGGCTAAATCACCCTCAGTTTTCATCAGGTTATTGAGCTTTTGGATGGTGGTAACAATAATCTTGTTGTCATCTTTTTCAATGTTGCGTTTTAAACCTGCAGTACTATCAGACCCATTTACACTTTCGGGTGAAAATTTTTGGTATTCTTTCATCGTTTGAAAGTCCAAGTCTTTTCTATCCACTACAAAAAATACTTTGTCAATAAAATCAAGTTGTGTGGCTAGTCGTGCAGCTTTAAAACTCGTAAGAGTTTTGCCCGACCCTGTAGTGTGCCAGATATAGCCGCCACCATCAATGTGAGACCATTTCTTGGCCTGATAACTGCTTGCAATTTTCCATAGCATTCGCTCTGTTGCAGCTATTTGATAAGGGCGCATTACCAACAATGTATCGCTAGTATCAAAAACCGAATAGGTGAATAATACGCTTAACAGCGTGTGCTTTTGAAAAAAGGTGGCAGTAAAATCTTTAAGGTCTTTAATTAGCTCATTTTTGGCGTTAGCCCAGTTCATGGTAAAGTCAAAACTGTTTTTGTTACGCTCTACCGTATTGGCAAAATAGCGGCTATCTGTACCGTTAGAAATAACAAAAAGCTGTACGTATTTAAAGAGTGAGTTGCTACTATTGTAACTTTCTTTGGTATAGCGATGCACTTGATTAAATGCTTCTCTTATGGCTACCCCACGTTTTTTTAGTTCTACTTGCACCAAAGGCAAGCCGTTTACCAAAATGGTTACATCGTATCTGTTGGATTGTGTGCCTTTTTATGTAAACTGAGTAATTACCTGTACTTTATTGCGTGCGATATTCTTTTTATCTACCAAGTAAATGTTTTGAATATGCCCCTCGTCAAACACAAAATCATAAATATAATTGTCGTGTATTTTTCTGGTTTTCTCTACAAGGTTATCGCTTGGTTTATCTAAATATTCCTCTACAAAACGAGTCCATTCGCTATCAGAAAATTGCATATTGTTCAATGCTTGTAATTGTACTCTTACATTACCAAGCATGGCATCAATAGAGGAAAGATGAGTTAGATATTCATAACCTTGGTTGGTTAAGTCTTGAATAAATTCACGTTCCAATGCTGCCTCTGTTTGATACACAACTGCGGCCTCATTTACAACTGCGTATTTGGTGTACTTATCTAGTACAATGAAATTGTTTGATTCTGCTATGGTGTTATAAGTGCTCATTTGTCTGAATTTATTTGTCTGAATCAGGCTTTGTAGGATTTTGAGATTTTCAGGATTTTTTTAATCTTGTTCATCTTTTAATCTTGTAAATTCTGATTCTGACGATTATATTTTGGTTTAAAAACTTTTTTGAATTGCAAACTATTTGCACCAAAATTGATGAGTAAGCCAATGGGAAAATCGTATGCTACC
>JAIXOS010000183.1 GCA_027486695.1 Chitinophagaceae bacterium
GCGTAAGGTAACGGTGTACTTACCTGCTGATACGCCTGTAAGTTGTACACCTACTTGGCTACCATTGCTTGGATTTGGATACAATGCGTATTTGGCTGCACTACCACCTACTTTCACTACCACTACTTTGCTGTAAGTGCTAGCTTCGTTCAAGCCATTTACTTTCACGCGGTAGTAATTGTTGCCGCTTACTGCTTTGTTGTCGGTTACACCGTAACTAGCGGTTGCAGTATTCTTAGCAGCTACGGTAGCTATTACGCTGTAACCTACACCATCGGTTGATTTTTCTACGGTGTAAGTACCTATGTTGCTTTCGCCTACGGTGTTGATGCTCAATACCACATCGCTACCTTGTTGAACACCTTGTACGTCGATGCTACTGATGGGCAATACACTTGGTTTGAATACCAAACTGAAGCGGTTGTTGAAGCTTGCTGATACTGCGTTGTCGATAGTGAAATCTACTACTGACTCGCTGCCTGCTTTAACTGCTGTTTCGGTTTGTTTGTATGCATCTTTTACATACACATCAAAACCATTGCTGTTGTAACCGCTTGCATCTACTTTCAATTGGTAGTTGGTGCCGTTGCTGAGTTTGCTTAAACCTACAGGCAATACGTCGTTAATACTTGCTGCACTGCGTGCGTCAACCGTCAAGTTGTCGGAGGCATTGATAATAAACAAGTTATCTTCATCATTCTCCATTTTGTGCGCATCATTTCTGTCTAATTTGTTACTAAAAGAGGCGTTAAATACTACTGCGGCTTCATCCACCATTTCATTCACAATTGCATCTACGGGCTTGTATAAACCTATACGTAAGGTATTGGAGGAAGTAGTACCAAACACATCGGCAGCATTAGCAGCAGTTCCTTTATCTGATTCTATTATACTAAGTGCAGGTGTTCCGGAAGATGTTCTTACAAAAAACGCCTGACCAGGTTGTATGTATTGACCCAAGTTGGTGCCGGTACCATTGAGTAAGCCTCCTGCTTGACTGTAAGTTACATATTTGCCATTTTTAGGGCTTAATATCCAATAATTAGTATACAAGGTAGTATTTCGTGTAGCAATAGTATTCCAATTGATGGGCGCCCAATACGGATTGGCAACCAAACTAAAGCCCAAACGGTTGTTGGTAGCACCTGATGTGCTTGCATTTAAAGTAAATGCATTTTGTGTGCCCGTAAGTAACGTACCCGTGAGACGCAATGTGGTAGCATTGATCATATTAGCTGCTTGAGGTACTAAGTACATGCTCCAATTTCTATCGCCACGTACCAATAACCTATAACCTTTTAATGCTTCTAGAGTAAGTGTTTTTGTATTTAATACCGAATCCCAAGTACCGTTACTGCTGTTGTAAGTAAACATAGATTTGGCGCCTTTCGCAGTAAGATCTAACCCCGCAGTAGCATCTACAAATCCAATAGCCGCTTTAGCTTCTGTAAATGTTTTCGTAGCAGCAATACCGGTAATATAGGTACCCAAACCTGCGGTAAAAGCACCACCTTCTTGCCAACTGTTGAATACAGTTTGACTAGGCGTTAAACCGGGTGCCAAATCGCGGAAGGCACGTAAGCCTTTGGGAATGTAGCGTTCAATTCTTACGTTAGCATTGGTTGATAAACTACCATTTACGGGCCCTAGAACGGCCGTGCCAACAGCTGAAGACTTAAATGTAAGTGAACCCGTGCTATTGATGGTTACCGCTGCGGCATTGGGGGTAAATGTTTTTCCTGCTGCTACTACCAACGCACCACCATTATTTACTGTTAGTGTGTTTTTAGTATCTGAACCTAAGTCAAAATCTGAATTTAAGGTGAGGGTTGAGCCACTTTGTATGTTAACATTGGTTCTGTAACTAACATTTGAGCTTACAGAGCGTACGCTGAAAGTACCGCTATTGTTGATAGACTGCGTAGTACCATTAAAATTTAAATTCAGACTTCCGCTATTTGAACCAGAGTTATTACCAATAATTAACGTAGCTCCAGATGCAACTGAAATACCTTTAGCTACATTAATATTTGCTACTCCATTGCCGGTTGTAAATTGCCAAGAACCAGCAACAACCCTAATACTATCAAAAGTAGTTGTATTTGCATTTCCAGAAAGTGTACGGACTGCTGAAGCATTATTTAACACTAACGTAGGTAATGACCTACCAACATAAGGCATGTTTGCGTCAACCAAATAATTAAACGTACTTCCAGATTGAAATTGTACAAAAGGGCCATTACCAATCGTTCCAAAAGGATTTACCCCTCCTTGTACGTTATAAGTAGAACCTGATTCAAATGTTATTCCAGTAGTTGTTCCAGAATTTCCTGCTGTACTTAATGGCGTATTGGAAGTTGCGTTAGTGGCCGAAGATGCTCCAGTGGTAAAACTTGAGCCACTTTTGAAAACAACTGCTCCGTTAGTATTTGAAATTAATTTATGGTTCTGTGTAGTTCCACCTGCATCAGCAAATATGATATTACCAAAGATATTAGCTGTATATCCGGATACAACGCTAAGAAAAATACCAGCAGATGCAATACCAGAAGGGGTTTGCAATTTTAATGTTTTACCTGCTACAACAATAAAATGTGGTCCCGTAGGAAAACTAGCAGAACCAATATTAAGCGTTGTGGTTGTACTTGCCGTACTAGTTGAAACAAAAATCACATCGGCATTGATGACTAATTTTCCAATCGTTGTACCCGTTGTAAAATTACAGGTTACAGTTGTGGGGGTATTAAAAATTACAGAATCGGCACTTCCGGGTGTGCCGTTAGGACTCCAATTGGTAGCGGTAGCCCAGGTTCCGCTACTTCCGCCATTCCAAACGTAGGTTGCTGCTTTTGCTTTTATTGCAAAAATCAAAAGCATAAATAAGACCGTTTTTCTCATGATTGTTGTTTTTTATTAGTAAATAGGGGTTTTTTGATTATTGTTTAATGATTGTTTGCTTTAGAATGGTATTGTTTTGATTATCGGTCACTACCAAATGATACGTACCGGTAGCAATACCCAAACCATCTACAGACAAATTATTCTGACCCGCTTGTACACGGAATTGTTTAACAAACAGTCTTTGTCCGGAGGTGCTATAAATAGAAAGACTTACTGATTCTGTGTTTAAATCGGAGATACGTACACTGAAATTATTTTTGTAGGGATTAGGATAAACAAGCGCGCTTGCCGATTTTAATGAAGCAATTGAAAGGATGGGCGAATACGTTTTGTTGCCCGCCATATTGATGGCAACTATTCTAAAATAAGATTCTGTAACAATGCTATTGGCAACACTAAAACTATATTGACGAGAACCTTTAGCTGCTAGCTTTGTCCACTCACTAAAACGTTTTCCATCAACTGATTTTTCTAGAATATAAGATGCAATATTGGTTTCGTTACCAGCAGTCCAATTGATGCGCAACATACCACTTGCCTGCTGAACCCCTGTATTGATAAAGGCAAAGGGCAACACCAAAATGCCCGAAGGTTGTAATTTGCTAGCATAAATTTCGCTTCCAGCGTTTCTTGCATCTCTCCAAGAGATAATGATATTGTTTTCTATATCAATTGTTACATTGGGTGATGTTTGGTTATTGGCCGCATTGGCAACTACATTTCCGTTAGCTGCCCATCCATTCACAAAAGCACCTGTAGAATCGAGTCGTGCGGCATATATATCGTAATTAGAAGAAGTAAGTCGGCCATCATCCCATATTACATATACACCTTCTTTCCCATCTCCAAGCAATTTTATACCGGTATTTACAGCACTGCCGGGCTGATTGCCTGTGGCAGTAACAATTGCATTTCCACCACCGGTAACGGATGTCCAAAGCGGATTGCCATTAGTATCAATTCTTTGGGCATAAATGTTTCTATCGGAGGTGCCGTTCCGTTGATCGCTCCACGCAATTATGAAACCATTGCCACTTTTAACTATGTAAGGATTGCTTTGATTACCTGTAAAATCGCATATCAAAACACCGTTTACAGCCCACGACGCTATTCCATTTTGGTTGATTCGTTGGGCATAAATATTTCCATTGGCTACAGCCGCTCGCTGATCACTCCAAGTAATCACATATCCGCCACTACCATCACTAACTATTTGTGGGGTTAATTGCTGATTGGCTTCTGTACAAATGGGCAAGCCATTGGCATCCCATAATATTTTACCCGTATTATCAATTCGTTGGGCATAAATGTCTGCATCGGCTGTGTTTTTTCGCGGGTCTTGCCATATAACCACTACCCCACCTACACCATCGGCAAGTGCTAAAGGCACCGATTGCACATTGGGTTGCGCACCATGCAATGAAGGTTCTGTTGCCCAAAGTGTGGCACCTGTAGATAAATCAATTTTTTGAGCATATAAATCGCTGCTTCCGGCTTTGTTGTCTCCAAAAATGAAAAACAAATCATTTTTAGTAGCCATTACTGGTAAAGCATTGATTTTATTTGATACAGTGTTATCGGTAAGGGTTAATCGTACGCCATCTTTAGCCCATAAAACATTACCATTACCGTCAATTCTTTGTCCATATAAGTCGGTACTACTTAATATAGCTGTTGTATTTCTTGAATCTTGCCAAACACAGATAGCACCACCGGCACTATCAGAAATTATTGCCAAATTGGCTTTACTAGAGGAGGTTGCGCCAGCTGCATTGCTCACTATCACTTCGGAGGAAAATTTTAGTGAGCCATCGGCTAAAATTCTTTGGGTATAAATAGTTTTAGAGGACGCTTCTCTAGAATCTATCCAAGCCAAGATTTGTCCACCTTGTCCGTCGGAAGTGGCAACCAAACTTGATTTTGCAGTTGCTGCTGATGCGTTGGTAATTAGATTATTTAGTGTTGTAACATTTGTCCACTGCGCATATGTAGGAATTGCAATTGTGGCAAATAGATAAATAAAAAATGATTTTAAATTTAATTTCATAATGTAGTAGGTTGGTTTATTGAGGAAAATCGGTAGGCGCATTTAATCTTCGTGGTGTGGTAGTAATACTTTGTAAAAATGCTACCAATTGCTTTCTTTCATCATCGTTCAAATTCAAACGTTTTAAAATAGGCGATGTAACCGGTAACAAACTATCGCGGCTCGTGCCCATGTATTTTTTTTGAACTACTGCAGGATTGCCAAGATTATAAAAATGTATTACGTCCATAATAGTTGGAAAGTTTCCATGGTGCATCCAAGGACCGGTATTCATGGTTTCGCGCAGAGAAGGTGTTTTGAATTTACCCACATCGGCTTTGTTTTTGGTTACATTATATAGTCCCAAATCCTCATTAACACTGCCCCAAAGCGTTTGACCATCGTTGTGAAATTGGTTATCGCTAAATAGGGGGCTGTTGTGACAATTGATGCAACCTGCCTTTGTACGAAATAGGTGCAATCCCAATACTTCATCGTCTTTCAATGCATCGGCATTGCCTTTTACAAACAAATCGAATCGGCTATCAGGACTCACAATCGTGCGTTCGAAAGTGGCAATCGCTTTTAATATGCGCGACAAATCAATTTTATCATCCCCAAATGCCTTTTGAAAAAGGGGCTTGTAACCTTTGAACTGACTAACTTTTTTGGCCATTACATTAGCATCTAAATTCATTTCCAAATGATCGCCCACCGGAAATCTTGCTTGATCTTCTAAACTGTTGGCCCTGCCATCCCAAAACAATTTTTTATAAAATGCCGTATTTAAAATGGTCATTGCATTTCGCTTACCCGTTTTTCGATCGTGCCCAAAAGCTATCCGTTTGCCATCGCCCCAACCCAATTGAGGATCGTGACAAGAAGCACAAGCAATTTGATTAGATACCGATAATCGGGGATCGTAGAAAAGCATTTTGCCCAACTCCTTTTTAGCATCGTTTGGTTGGTTATCGGCGGGGTAAGGTACACTACCAAGAGGGCCAATATCTACAAAATTGGTAACCGACGAATGCAAAACAGGTTTGGGCCACTTTGCAGTATCACCGCTGCTGTACATTTTTCTTAACTGCGCTACATCTTCCGAAACATTGGTCATGGGCCTAAATGCCAGCGAACCTGCTAATACTAGGCAGGTTAATCCACCGAATACAATTGTTTTTTTATCCATAAATAACATGTTTAATTATTATGACTTAAATCTGTACCTTCTTTTTACGGCGCTATTGCCGCCAATGCTGCTTTCATCAAATACGACTTCAATTTCAAAAACACCCGTTTCGGTATTGTAAGTACCCGGTTTATCGGAAGGGGCTATTTTAATGATGTATTTCGATTTATCTCTTCGGGTTAACGTGATATCCTGCGGTAGTACCACAACAGTACCTTGGTTAACTGTGTCGATGCTTTTGGGTATAAACTGAAAGCATTTAGGAATGATGGTGTTGTAAGTACCTGAATCTTGGCTAATCCCTTCTTTGGCATAGATACTGTTCATGTATAAGGCATTGGTACCTTTGCCGGCCACATAGGGGTTTTGAAAGCCAATTTTATCGGGTTCTGCATCTGAAGTGAAAGCAAAACTTGTGAACTTCCTCCACGTACCTATGGAATCCAAATAAATTTCAGGCTTTGGTGAATAGTATTGTTCGGTTTTAGCCCAAGTAATGGCTACCCCTACTTTTGCATAAGTGGGCGTAACGTTGTAGTCTTTTTTGCAAGCAAACAAAAGAGCAATTGCAAATACACAACTAAAAAATATTTTTTTATACATCATGCTTATTGGTTTTTAGGAATGGTACAGGCATATTTAGGATTGGGATAATTAAAAGAAGCATTTTCACTTGTACAGTCTATCCGAACGAGGTTTTTTTTGCGTCGTGCTATATCGAAAAACAAATTGCCTTCAAAACACAATTCGCGCCTTCTTTCATTCAATACCTCGTCTATTAAAGCGTCTTTTGACGTAGCTGTAAAAGTGATTGCTGTGGGGTTTGCCCTTTTTCTGATGGTATTCAAATAATTGGCTCCCTCATCAAGATTGCCCAATTCAGCCGCTGCCTCGGCGGCAATTAGGTACAACTCTGAGCTTCTGATGACTTTGATGTTATTGGCACTATCATTTGTACCATAATATTTTTTTGAAAAAGAAGCGGGTCTATTATCAAAAACCGTGTCTTTAAACATGGTTATATCCATTCGTATGTCGTTTTTATCATACATAGACAATAAGTCACTCGTAGTAGCAAATTGGATATAATTACTACCGCTGATAGTAGGATTAAAAAAATCGCCCAGCGAGCCTCCCACATTAGTGCCGTAAGCAATTTCAAAAATGCTTTCGGTACTGATATTTTTTTTAGACCAAGAACTAGCATATTGAGCATTTGAAACGAGCGGATACACTTTAGAATCGATTAAAGCAGTAGCCAATTGTAAAGCCCTATTCCAATCTCCCTTATACAAACACACTTTTGATAAAAAAGCCTTTGCGGCATCAATACTCAGCCATGTTTTGGCATTTCCGGCAGTATAAATAGGCACACTATTACCATAGAACACAATAGAGGAATCGAAATCAGCTACAATTTGGTCGTATACTTGCTTAACAGATGATGGATTGGGAGAAGGTTCTCCCACTTCTGCATTTACATTTTTAATGACAATACCGGTATGACTAGCATCGGTTGTAAAATTATACGGCTGTGCAAATACCCTTACCAAATCGAAATGAATGAGCGCGCGTAATGCGTATGCATCTGCCAAAAAACGATTTCTTTGTTGTATTGTTATATTGGGTATTTTATTTACATATTTTATTACAGTATTGATTGAGTAAATGGTTGCGTAGGCGGTTTTATAAAAAGCAGCCATATCATTAAAGTCTGTAGAGTTGGAATTGGTAAAATTGTAGTTGTTGTTTAAAACAGGATTTCTTGTTTTGGAATAACGAATATTACCTCCTGTTAAATCAGGATAGGTATAAAAATCGCGCATATAATAATCATACGAGCGAAGATTATCGTAGCAGCCTACCATTGTAGTTCTTGCTCCTTCAAAGTCGGTGAATATTTCGTCAATTGCAATTCTATTGGTCACAGGTGTTTCTAAAAACTTGCTACAGCTAACCGATGAAAAAGCTAGCAGCACCACTATGATATAATATGTATATTTTTTAGCCATTTCTTTCTTTTTTAAATACCTAGTTTAAAGCCCCAAGTAAAAGTTTGTGCCTCAGGAAAATTGAACTTATACTCTTTAATGCCGTTACGATCGGCGGGAGATTTTTGTTTGTACCAATAAATCAAATTGGTTGCATTACCAAATACGGTTAAGGAATTTAAATTATACCGTCTAGCAATTGATGACGGCAAACTATAACCTAATGAAACATTACTCAATTTGATATAAGTATCGTCATATATATAACGAGAAGAGTTGCTAACAATAGGATTACCCAAACCACTTACACCGGTTGATAATTTTGGAATAGAGGCAATATCACCGGGTTTTTGCCATCGGTCGAGCAAATTCACGCTTTGATTGCGGTTTTGCAAGTTGCGACCATTATTTTCATTGAGATAGTTAATCAGTTTTTTAGCACCAAACGAATACACCATTGTAATGGTAGCGGTAAAACCTTTAAAAGAGAATGTATTTATGAAACCACCCTGCAATTTGGGTAATCGGTCACCCAAATAATAAGCACTGCGTAGGTTACGGTCTAGGCTTGATGCTGTAACTACTTTACCGGTATTGTCATAATACAACTCCTTACCGGTGTTTACATCCACACCCGCATATTGAAAACCCCAAATAGCCGAAGTACTTATACCCCCTTTCATCAAGGCTGCCAAAGCATTGTCCGAAGCGTATTGAACGGCTCCGCCGTACACACTTAACACTTTATTTTTGTTATATCCCATATTTAGGGTACTCGTCCACTTGAACTTTCCGGTTGCAATTTGAGCGGAAAAACTTGCGTCCATTCCTTTGTTTTCCATATCGGCGGTATTCGCTAATCGATAAGCAAATCCACTTTCGAGAGGAGCATTTACCGGATTAATGGCTCTGATAACCAAATTTCGATAGAACTCAATCGTTATATTGAATCTTTTCTTAAACCCAATATCAATACCCATATTCCTTTTAATGTTTTTTTCCCATGTCAAATTGGCATTAGGAGCCGTTTCAATATATGAGGAAACCATATTGTTGTATCCTTCGGCATAAAAAGTGTACAAGCCTCTAGCTTCGTTACTACCTATTCTGCTATTCCCGGTAGCGCCATAGCTATATCTAAACCTAAATAAATCAAGGTGTTTGATTTGAGGAAACCATTTTTCTTTATTCATTACCCAGCCAAATCCAACACCTGTATTAATGGTTTTATTAACGTTAGTGCCAAAATTACCCGCAGCATCTTGACGAGATGAAACACTTATAAAATAACGTGCTTTGTAGTTATACAAAAGTTGGCTGTAAATAGATGCCGACTTAACAAATTGTGTTGAAGATGCAGTATTGACGCTTTCGGCTGTGCTCAACTCTATCAAACGAGAATATGGAAAACCCGTTCCGGAACCCGTTAACAAACGAGTGGTTTGGCTTTGCAATTCTATACCCCCTGTTATATCAAGCTTATGATGGGTTTTAATGATTGGCTGCCAGTTAATTTGGGTTGAATTGATCCAACCAAAATTGGTACGATCAAAAATCTGAGCAAAGCCATTTTTGCTTTCCCCGGTAGCATTTTTAGGACTATCAAAAATTGTAAGCTTGTTAACTAATACATCTGCCCCAATGTTGGTACTCATTCGTAAGTTTTGGGCAAAGGCATATTCAAGACGTACATTTCCATTAAAAGTTCCGCCGGTGGCCTTATTAATATTCTGATCTATTACAGCTAAAGGATTCGGCACACCCAATGTGCTTAACTTGTAAAAAGTACCGTCCGCATTATAGGCCGGAACATTTGGAACAATGGGTACAATACCATACACATTTACCCCATTTTTGTTTGTAATGGTAGGTGAGAAAGAAAACCCAATATTGAACTTTTTTGATACGGTATGATCTATGCGCATGCGCACATACACTTTCTCAAAATCGTTGCCCCTTTGTATTGCTTCCTGCTTTAAATAAGATCCTGATAAGCGAAACTGCGTTACATCATTTCCTCCAGAAAAATCTACATCAATATTATTGTAAGTACTGTAACGATTGGTTAACTCAAACCAAGGGGTATTCATATCGCTTGATCCGGCCAATAACTCGGCATCTGCGGGACTGCGCCTATCATTCATGTACGTTTCTTTCAATAATTCGTGGTATTGTGTACCGTTCAGCCATTTGATACGATTGATAGATTGCGCCCAACCATTATTATAGCCAATATTCAAACGACTTTTACCCGCTTTTCCTTTTTTTGTCGTAATAACAATTACGCCATTTCCGGCATTTGCACCATAAATGGCTGCTGCTGCTGCATCTTTTAACACCGAAATAGTTTCAATATCATCAGGATTGATACCCGCTAACGGATTCAGTAATTGTTCGTTGTTAATAAACGCTAAGGGCTCATCGGTACGGCGTTGCTCAACAATTGGTACTCCATCAATTACATACAAAGGCTGCGATGATGTGGTGAGCGTAGTTCGGTTAGATCCATACAAGTTGGTTAAGGCATTCTGACCACGAATATTGATTTTAACAGGCGTACCCAATTCAGTATTGGGCTCCACTTGTACACCAGCTGCTAACCCTTCCAACATTTTATCAAAGCTTTCTATCGGGCGCGACGTTTGTAATTCTTGTGCCGTTACGGTAGCAATACTACCAATCACTTCTTCTTTGCGTTTGGGTTTGCTATAGCTATTGGTTACTACCACATCGTTAAGTGCATCAATATTTTTACTGAGTGTTACTTCTACTTGTTTGTGTCCACTAATCCGATATTCGTATTTACTATAGCCCACATACGAAAAAATCAGAAAAGCATTTTCAGCTTCTCTGTGCGTTAGCGTAATAGCAAACTCTCCGTTTAAAGTGGTAATGGCAACGCGCTTGGTGCCTTTTAAAATTACATAGGCTCCATTGATAGGCTCGCCAACATCGTTGTACACATGTCCTTTAATGACCAATTCACCTGGAATTGTTTGGTTATTGATTGGTGCTCGAGCAGCCGAACTTCTTTTCCTTATTACAACCGTTTTGTCTTCTATACTATAGGTTAAATCGGTGTTTTTTAACAAAATATCTAGCACCTCCTTGATAGAAGCTTCTTTTACATTGATAGTGATTGGCTTTAACTGCTGCACCAAATCGTATTCGTAAAAAAGCAAGTATCCGGTTTGTTTTTTTACAATGTTTAAAGCTTTGTCTACCGTCATGTTCTGTGCCGATAAGGTAATTTTTTGCGCTGCTACACTTTCTACATTGAGCAACCATATTACCCCAACTAGCCACACACGCAATAAACGTTTACCACATTTTAGTAATGCTATATTGTTTGGTGTAGGTATCATTTGGTTATTATCAGGTTTTTAAAAAACAAATACTTGCGTTTGGGCAGGCTATTTGTTCAATACGGTTATTTTGTTTCCTTCTATTGTAAAATGTAATCCGCTGAGTTCCAATATTTTCAAGGTTTGTGCTAGTGTTGCGGTTCTATCTATTTCACCTACATATCGCGAGGTAGGTGCATCGCGCTCATATACCACTTCAGCATTGTACCAACGGGCTATTTGGCGCATCATGGTTGCTACATCGGCTTTATAAAAGTTAAAAAAACCGCTTTTCCAAGCCAAATCCATATCTACATTGGCTGCGTTTATTTCAAATTGGTTGTTTCGATAGGTGGCCTTGTTTCCGGGTGTGAGTAATTCTGAATGCTGTTTGTCCGAAACTTTTACGGAACCTTCTACCAACGTTGTTTGAATAGCTTGTTCATCGGTGTAGGCATTTACATTAAAATGGGTACCCAAAACAGTTACTTTGGTATCACCAACCGATACTACAAAAGGCTTATGAGCATTTTTGGCTACTTCAAAATAAGCTTCTCCAGTTAGGCTTACTTCGCGCTCATTACCGGAAAACGCAACCGGAAAACGCAGCTGACTTGCTGTGTTTAGCCAAACCTTGGTGCCATCCGACAGTACAATTTGGTATTGACCACCTTTTGGTGTGGTAAGGGTATTGTATACCATTTTAGTAGTTGGCACGTGCTTGTAATTGGATTGGTACTGCACCGTATTTTGTTGGTTGGTAATTTCTAGTCCATCCTGTTTGGCCAATGCTACTTCATGGGTTGTGGCAGAGGGTTGCAAAACAATCTTTTTTCCATCATCAAGGGTCAAAATGGCCTTATTGGCACCCGCCGGCAAGTCGTTTTTATACCGTTCGGCAACGGGTGCTAACGTGGTTGTATTGCGCAAACTCCAAAGCAATGCGGTGGTAATCAGGGCAACAATTACCGCTGCTGCGGCGGCTGTTCGCAAAGTGAAGATGCGGGCATGCCACTGGCGTTGCACATTTGTATTTGCCCCATCCGCCGATTTTTCCAAAGTATCAATTTGTTGTTCTATTTGGCGATGTAGCTGTTGGGGATCAAACGCAGTGGGCATTTGACTTGTTTGGGCTAATAACAATTGTTGTTCTCGGTATTTGTCCAAAATATACACAACGGCTGCTGCGTCGGCCTGCGATAACCATTGTTCAAAGGCAGCCACCTGTGCATCGGTGGCTGTGCCTTGTATCAATTGGGGTATCAAAAATTCTATGGTGGTTACTGTCATAACTAGGTATGTTAGCTATTAGACAGTTGTAGCAGTCAAAAGGACACCCCCTATTTTAAATATTTTTATTTACAATGTATTTTTACAACAAGTATACCGCTTAAAAACAGCTTCAACAGGCGCAACAACCTCATATTGCCCCAATCGCTATTTGTGCCACAGAAATACAACAATCGTTAACCACTCGGCATGGTGTGCCATATAGGATTTGATAAAGTTTTTGGCTTTCAGCAACTGTTGTTTTACCCTTGATTTAGATACTTGCATTTGGGCAGCAATTTCATCGAGCGAAAGCTCGTATTGTGTACTCAGCAAAAATATTTGCTTACGCTTTTCGGGCAATTGTGCTATTGCGCGCAATGCCGACGAATGGTAATCGGCATACACCAATCCTTTTTCGGTACTAGCATCGTATTGCGGCTGTAAACTAGCCAATTGTTCATGCATTTTTTGCGTGCTTACTTCTTTTTTTAAGCTATTGAGTAGTTTGTTTTTGGCAATTTTATAAGCATAAGCACTAAACGATTGTATGCCTATCAAGGTTTCTTTTTTTTCCCAAATAGTAATAAATACTTCTTGCACAATTTCGTCGGTGGTGGTTTTTGATTGTTTGCTAAACCTGTAAACGTATTGGTACAAAATGGGCAAATGTTGTTGGTACAATGTTGCAAAGGCTGCCCTATCGCCATCGGCCACACGCAATAGCAACTGCCGTTCGCTGTGCTGCTGTGTATTACCAATGGGTTGTTTGTGGGGCATATATTTGTGTAGTCGTTTGTTTAAAGATAACTATTTGTACGTGTTTTTCCGATACCAACAGCTACTTATGTGCTGCAAAATAGCATCCGTGCATCATCAATGTACTCTATTAACGGGAAAAAGTATTTACGAAAACAATAAAAGTTTTCAGCATCACCCACAACAAGAATGCTTTTTTTCTGCATATTATGGCTTTACATATTGTGTTGTTAAACAGGGGGAAGGCATTTTTGAAGTCGCATTGTATGTTACTAATTAAAAATAAACTATTTGTTAAACACTCAAAATAAGCGCTTGTTGAACCATTTTTTTCAATTAGGGCGTGCCCCTTCGGGTCGGGCTTTTTGCTCATACTCCTCGCCGCCGACCTTCACAGGATTGGCGGCTGTGGGGTAACCGCTTCAATCCCTCACGCATACAACCACTTAAACAACTATTGTGCATATAATAACCAATACTGTGCGGAAGCATACCAATTTGCTTTCAAACAAGGCACTAACACCCGTTGAGGACCATCCATGTTCAATAACAATAGCTTGCCAACCCACGGCTTTCTTATAGGCAAGCCCAAATACCAATACTTAGGCTTAATGAATACCCTATTAACATTTTGTATTGTTCGTTCCTCCCATATA
>JAIXOS010000303.1 GCA_027486695.1 Chitinophagaceae bacterium
GGTTTAGCTGTGCCACAAGATCCACATCCCATATTGATTGTTTAATAAAGGTAATTTGTTATAAAATAACGGTGACAATAGCGGCTACACTAAACAACAAGTGGAATAGGAGGCATAAGTATTCAATATCCGAACCCTTTGTTGCATAGCAACAGAGATAGTTAAAACGAACCACCAACATGCCCAAAAGCGGACTTTGGTGTACAAATTGTATCTAGGGTTGTTGATAAATGATAAATATATAGGCCACACACTTCCCGACTCCTCTATGTTAGCGTCGCACCGTTTCTTACTGCACCGTTTCAAAAGTAACTAATTTATGTGTATACTTCTACTAACAATTGTTATTTTCCATATCAAGTAAGTAATACCCTTATGCGGTTGTATACTAGCTTAGGAGGTTAAGAATACGCAACAGTGGTGCATGCGCAGGTTGTATGTATGCAATAAATTAGATTGGATATATTTTACCGGGCACTATACGAGTTTAGTTGAATGGCTTGTGGTGGGGTGTTTTTGAAGGTGTTATTTTTGGCAACATTGTTACTGCTGTTGATGTACTTGGTGTATACTGCCATTTGTGGTTGGTCTTGTCCATTCACCGGTTCTAGCGATAGAGGATAGTTTTTCCACCATGGACCTGCTGCCCAATAGGAGCCGCTGATATGGTTGGCAGTAAGGTATTCCAAAAAATTTTCTAAAATCGGCAACCATCTTGCATCGTTGCGGGGTACGCCAAATTCGCCAACATAACCTTTAACACCATTTTTTTTGATCCAATCGATAAAAGGTTTTACTCGTTGTACGCCAATTTGTTCATGTGCTCCTTCATGTTCGTAGCTTTTGGTATATCGGCCAGAAACATCGTGGTCAAAATAGCAATGGGCATTAAAAACAATTTTGTTAGAGGGGTCTTTTAAATATTTTAAGTTATCGCTAAATTTTTCCCAAACGTTGGCATTGGCATAATGATCGCCTTCCACCATTACAGTTAGGGTGGAATTTATTTCTCTAATACCCCAAATGGTTTGCTGTGCGGCATTAAACCATACGTTTTCGCCCAAATCGTGCGGTTCGTTCATAATATCAAACGCATAAATGTTTTTATTGGCTTTAAAAGCAATAGCCATTTTTTTCCAAAAATCGCGCAGGTATTTGATTGGTAGTTGTGCCGATCCCAACACCAATTCTTCACCTCTGCTTTTGTAGCGGCCAAAATTGTGCATGTTTAAGATAACCATCAAGCCCCTAAATTCGCAGTCGTAAATGAGGGTTTTCATTCTATTCACTTCTTCCATATCCAATTCGGCACCCAATTGTTTTTGTAATCTTTCCCATCTAAAAGGCAATTGAACAATGCTGACTCCTTTGTTGGCAAAATAATTGACCTCATCTGTTCTTGGGTATACATAATCTTTGTTTAGAATACCGGGAATTTGGTCCTGACCAAATTCGGGTCCGCATAATGAAACCCCAAACTGCGAATACGGAAATTGGGCAATACATGTTTTGCCTAACAACAACAGGGCTACAAAAAATGCACAAAAGGTGCGCAAAAGGATAGTTGGATACTGCATGGCATCAATTAGTTTTAGGTTAAATCATAAGGGATGCCTAAAATTATTCGATGAAATGTTAATAACCTGAATAAACTGTGAATATATTATTCCCAAAGTGCCAAAAATGGGAAAAAATTATACAGATATGACTATTTTATTTTTAATGATATGCAGTAGCTTGATAGTAAGTGCTTGAAAAAGCATTTTACCATTGGCATTTCGTTCAATAAAATAGGCTGCTTTGTCTATTTCTTCCACAATAGCTTGTTGTTGGCTTACGCTAGCTATTTTGTTGAGTCGGACAGCAAAATCTTTTTCTTTTTCGCCTACAGCTACCTGATCTGCTCCCAATATTTTGATGCGAATGCTTTGCGCTAGCAGATGGTTGAAATAACGTAAAAATTGTTTTTGCTTTTCCCGGCCTAGTTTGCTCAGTTCTTCAGTAAATTGTACTTGTGCAAAAGGTCCTCCTTTCAGCGTAGCATTGAGCCAATCGCGCAGTAAACTGAGCCAATCTTCTTCGGCGTGTTGTAGTAATTGTAAGGCTTCGCGGTAATTGCCTTCACAAATGCCCGCTATTTGTTGTGCCGTATGTTCGGGAGCGTTGGCACGCGCCATCAAGGCTTCTTGTATATCGGTGGTGTTTAGGGTAGGTATTTTAATCAGTTGACATCTACTTAAAATAGTAGCAATAATTTGTTCTTCGTTTTCGGCAACAAGTATAAATATGGTGTTAGGTGGTGGTTCTTCAATCAATTTGAGCAATTTGTTGCCTTCTTTACCTAAGTATTCGGGCATCCACAATACCAATACTTTGTATTCGCTTTCAAAACTTTTAAGGTTTAACTGCCGCATAATGTCGTTACACTCTTCGGCAGTGATATTACCTTGCTTGTTTTCAGCGCCAATAAATTGCAGCCAATCGTATACATTTCCGTAAGGGAATTGCTTTACAAAGTCGCGCCATTCGGCAATAAAATCAGTGCTTTTGGGTTTGTCGCCACTTTTTTTACTGATAACGGGATAAGAAAAATGCAAATCAGGATGTATCAGTTGTTCTGCACGTTGAAAGGCCGGTTGTGTAGCAATATTGTCGGGATGTATAAATGCAGGTTCAGACGATAAGGCACTCATGCCGCCAAACAAATCTTCCACAACGGGTGCAGCGGTAGGCATACTAACAATGTATTGTGCAAAAGCAATAGCAAGTGGCAATGCACCACTGCCTTCTTTACCCAAAAAAAGCAACGCATGACTCAAACGGTTTAGTTCAACCATTTCGGTCAGGTGTTGCTTTACGGCTTGTTGGCCAATAATATCTTTGAACTGCATAAGGCGAAGATAAATACAAAGCACCGTAGAAAAGCTATTGAGCGCTTACAAAATCCTTACGCTTATTTGCAGGTGTGCACTACTTTAAATATTGTGCAATTTCTTCCCCGTTAGGGTCAACTTTACTGGGAAAATAAGCCAATAGTTGGCCTTTTTCATCCAACAAAAATTTATTAAAGTTCCAGCCAACGGTAGCATCAAGTACTCCATTTTCTGCTTTTGTGGTAAGCCATTTGTATATAGGGGCGATGTCGCCTCCTTTAACACTAATTTTACTGGCCATTGGAAAGCTTACTCCAAAACGAGCCTTGCAAAATTCTTGAATTTCTTCGTTGCTTCCGGGTTCTTGAGCACCAAAGTTGTTTGCCGGGAAACCCACAATGACCAATTTGTTTTTATTGGCATCGTACAATTTTTGTAAGCCTTCGTATTGTTTGGTATAGCCGCATTTAGATGCCACATTTACCACCAATATTTTTTTACCCTTGAATTTAGCAAAATCAATTGTACCTCCTTCAATACTCGTTACTTTGAATTGGTGTATGGAATTATTAAGAGGCAATGTAAAAGATGCCAACGCAATAGCGGCAACTAAAGCAAGAATAAATTTCATAATCAGTGATTTTATGATAAAGAAAACTTAAAGTAATAATGGTAAATAACGGTAAATGCCTTAAAAAGGTTGTGTTAAAAAAGGATAAATAATTGCAATGCCGTTTTTAAAGCTAAACGCTGTAAATGATGTACGACCAACAAGCTAAGAAGGCCATTTCCAATACAGGATGTTAGGGCATTTCGTAGCAGCCAATATCGGGTATACCAACCGGACGAAGGTTGCCATCTAAATCGGTGGTAATGGCGTAAGTACTATTGCCGGTATTGATACAAGGTGAGGTAGCTTTTAATCTAAAGTCAAAAATTCTTTTCGTTACATCAATTGTAGCAAATTGGGGTAATTGGTTGTTGATAGAGTTAGTAAAACCAATGAGGTTGTTGGCATTTTTGTTCTTATAGAGTGTATTATTGACAGCAACCAAAAAGGGATTGCTCCCTTTTTTACTTACTACTAGTTCATTGTCCACAGTGCCGCCCTCGCCATAAACAATGCAATTGTCTAGAATGCAACTGAGCGCATCGGTATTGCCATCTGCATCGGCATTGGTAGCGGTGAATGTGGCATTTTTGTGGGCTACATAATTATTGCCAATGCCGGCAAAAGTGCAATGCAAAAACGAGTAGTTGCCTCCTGCGGTCAGGTAAGCGCCATATCCACTATTGCTAATCAAGCAGTTACGTGCCGTTATACTACTTTTGCCCGCTCCTATTGCTACATCATATATATTATCAAACACGCATTCTTGTAGCGTAAGTTTGGGTAAGGCGTTACTGGCTTCTTGCAAACAAATAACCCCTTGATAGGCATTTTTGATAATGCAATACGACAAAATATTGTTGTTACTTGTTTTATTAAAATAAATACCTGGCCAACTACCTGGATAGTTTTTGTATGGCTCATCTAGCCGATCGCCGGTAAATACAATGCGGTTGCTATCTTGTTTTTCTCCTAAAGCACGTAGCGTTCCATGTATTTGTATAGGTGCTAAGGCATTGGTGTAGATGCGCGTCCCTTTTTCTATTGTAAGTGTAACCGCTTCGTTGACGGTTAGCTGACCCAAGATGACAATAGGTAGTTTTTTGCTCCAAGTGGTATCTTTAGTGATGGTTTTATTGCGCAAAAAATAGGCATTTTTGCCGTAAGCCTCCAATTGCAGCAAGCGCTTATTACCGTTAAAGGCAATTTGTAAACTATCGCGCACTACAAATGGTAAATCTTGGCTGTTGGGATTGATAACGGTAGTTACAAACCCATAAATGCTATCCCCGGCAGCTATTTCTACTTCATCAAAATTGCTTCCCGGCACACCATCAATGTTTACTTTAAATACAGAACCGTTGCCACCCATTAAACGAATATTGCTAAGAATTAATTTTTGGCTATTGGGGTTGAAAATTTTGAAATATTGTGTGGTAGAGCCGGTAGTTGTAAATACGGTATCAAAATGCAAAGTGTCTTCAGATAGATACAACAAAGCATCTTTACTGGTAAGAATTCGATCCTTTTGACAACTATTCATCAATGTTAACAACAGCAATAAAACAGGCAACAACAAGTACTTCATACCCTAAAAATAGTTAAGTAGTGGTGTAAAAACAACTTGTACGCCGATAACATTTTTGAACGGCTACAGGGTAGCCTTTTTTTGTTGGGTGAGCCAAGGGCCGGTACTACCTATTAGGCTGCATGGGCGTTGGCACCGTTCAGCAGTAGTTAAGTTTATTGAGCAGCAATTTGCTCCTTTCCCCCTATTCTTTACGGACAATTATTTTCCATTAGTGAGTGGTGTAAGCCACCGAAATGATACTCAGCTTGGTGCCTGAAACCTTAGTAATTTCCCTGCCGCAAGCTTCTAAAGTAGCACCTGTAGTTACAATATCATCTATCAAGGCAATGTGCTTGCCAACCAACGCCTCCGGTTGGGTAATGTTAAATACCCCTTCCATATTTTGCCACCTTTCCACCCGGTTGTAGGTGGTTTGACTTTCGGTAAATTGCTCTCGTGCCACGGCGTTGCCGATAATCGGTTTTTGCCATACTTCGGATAAGCCTTCACAAATCATCATTGCTTGGTTGTAGCCTCTTTGCGCTTCTTTTTTGTCGTTCAGTGGCAATGGAACTAAGGCATCTACACCATCAAAACGGTGTGTTTTTTGCAATTCGTAACCAAGTAAGCGCCCTAAAAATTTGCCCATTTGTGGGTTATTACGGTATTTAACTTCTTTAATAAGGTGCTGCATGGCCGATTGCTTGGTATAATAAAAGGCTGCACCGGCACCCACAATTGGGGTTCTTCCCCAAAAAAGTACTTCCATAACATTGTTGGGCAGCTGTAAAAAGCCCGTTGTTGGCAATTGGTGCAGGCAGGGTGCACACAATAATGTGTCTTTGTGCAAAACATCGGTACCGCAGCAGGAACACAAATGCGGAAAAAACAAATGCGCTACCGATGCGGCATATTGTTTGATTAAAGCTGTCATAATTAAAATAATAATTGATATACTTCGTGTACTTGACTAACCGCTGTTACTTTAATAGTGTATTGCTGTGGATCGAAACTCTTTTTATTGTATTTACTAACAATAATTTGTTCAAACCCCATTTTTTCAGCTTCTGCTATGCGCTGTTCAATTCTATTAACTGCCCTAATTTCTCCATTGAGTCCTACTTCGCCGGCAAAACAAATATGGGCGGGTAGTGGCACATCTTCGTAGCTCGATAAAAGTGCGCATACCACCGCCAAATCTATTGACGGGTCTTCTACCTTAATGCCACCGGCAATGTTTACAAATACATCTTTGGTGCCAAAAATAAAGCCACCTCTTTTTTCCAAAACGGCTAGCAATAGTTGTAATCGGCGCAAATCGAAACCTGTAACTGTTCGTTGCGGGGTGCCATATACGCTTTGGGTAACAAGGGCTTGTACTTCAATCAATATAGGGCGCATTCCTTCAATTGTTGCCGCAATAGCGCTACCGCTTAGTTGCTCGTCGCGCTGTGCAATTAAAATTTCAGAAGGGTTAGCTACCGTTTTCATGCCATCCGCCGACATTTCGTAAATACCTAATTCGGCGGTGCTGCCAAACCTATTTTTAAGGGTTCGCAATATGCGATAGGCATAATGTCTGTCGCCTTCAAATTGCAATACGGTGTCCACCATGTGTTCCAATATTTTCGGGCCGGCAATAGTTCCATCTTTGGTAATATGGCCAATTAGAAAAACCGGTGTATCTGTTTCCTTAGCAAATCGTTGAAATTCTGCCGCACATTCCCTTATTTGCGACACACTGCCTGCCGAAGAGTCTATTAAGTTTGACTGCAATGTTTGTATCGAATCTACAATCAGCAATTGCGGTTGCAATTGTTTTATTTCTTGGAAAATAGCTTGTAGCGATGTTTCGGTTAGTAAGTAGAAGTCGTTATTACTTATTTGCAGTCGTTTGGCACGCATTTTTATTTGCTGCTCGCTTTCTTCGCCACTAATGTACAGCACTTTTACATTGGTAATGGTAAGTCCAAGTTGCAAAAAGAGGGTACTTTTGCCAATGCCCGGTTCGCCACCCACTAACACAATACTGCCTTGAACTATACCCCCGCCTAGCACCCGATTCAATTCTGCATCGGCCAATACTATGCGACTTTCTGTTTTTTCTTGCACTTGGTGCAGCGCTACCGATTTGGTGTTTTTTTGTTCTCCACGATAGTTTTTCCAACCGGTGTCTTTTTGATTTCCTTTATCTAATACTTCTTCTACAAAGGTGTTCCACTGTTGGCACGATGGACATTTTCCTAGCCATTTAGCACTTTCGTAGCCGCATTGGTTGCAAAAAAAAGCTGTTTTAATCTTACTCATAACTGTATTTAGTGTCGATACCACCCAAGTAGGAGCGGAAGTACAAATATCTATGACAATTTTCCTATTATAATTAAGTATAGGCATAAAAATCTAGTGTAATTGTTGCTAGATAAACTAAAGCATTAAACTAAAATTGATATTATACAATTGCAAACGTGTTTTTTATTAACTGAATTTATGATAAATCGGCTATAAAAAACTTTTTTTATTAATTAATAGTTGTAAAAACCTTAATAATTAGCGATGTCCCGGTAAATCCCAATTTATTAAATTTAAATAGTGCGCATCAGTGCTTTCATAATAAAGATATTCGGTGGAGCTTTGTTTGCTAGTTTGACAAAGTCTAGGAAAATAATGTATTACTTATTTTGGCTTCAAAACTGTTTAAAATGTTAATTAACCAGCTTTTAACATTAAAAAACGATTAAAAAAACATTAAAACGCCTTGTTTCATTAGATGTCGTCAAATCTTTTTAACAAATATTTTGTTACCTTACCAAACCTTAACAATATGTTAATGGATTTCTTCACACTAAAACAAAGCAAGATGAGAAAAAAACTTTATTTGGGTTTTTGTGCGCTAGTGTTTTTTACACTGTCCTCAATCGCACAAAGTATCACAGTAACGGGCAAGGTAACAGATGAGAAAGGAGTTCCTATCGAAGGGGCTTCGGTTGTAGAGAAAAGTTCTAAAAAAGGAACCATGAGTAGTATTTCTGGCTCATTCACCTTAAATTCTTCCAAAGGTAAAGTGCTAGTGATAACTAGCATTGGGTATGAACCAAAGGAAGTGGTTTTGACAGATAAAGGTTCTTTGAAAATTTCATTGAAATCTACTAATCAAGACTTGAGCGAAATTGTGGTAACGGGTGCGTATAATACGCAAAAAACATTGCGTAGTGCTACTTACAATGCGCAAACGGTAACTTCAGAGCAGTTGAATACCATTCGTCAAACAGATTTAAACAATGCCTTGGCCGGTAAAGTGGCTGGTTTGCAAGTGCGTAGCCAATCTGGTGCTGCATTAGGCCGCGAAACAACTATCCGCTTGCGTGGTGCAAGTGGTTTTGGTGGCGATCAAGGAGCTATTTATGTAGTAGATGGTACTATTCTACCAAGTGCAAATGACATCAACCCCGATGATATAGAAGATGTATCTATTTTACAAGGCCCCGCGGCGGCAGCCCAATTTGGTAGCCAAGGTGCAAATGGCGCTATTGTAATTACGTTGAAAAAAGCAAAGAAAAATAACACCTTGGGTATAAACGTTAACATTGGAACTCAATTTGACAGAGTAGCCGTGTTGCCAAATTATCAAAATGCTTACGCAGGTGGTTCTAGTCAAGATATGTCAAAATACACTTGGCAAGAAGGCCAACCGGTAGAGTGGAAAGCTTTAGATGGTAAATATTACCACAACTACGAAGACGATGCTTCTTGGGGGCCACGCATGTTGGGACAAGAATACATCCCTTGGTACGCCTGGTATGGCGGTACTAAATATTCTTACAAAACGGCTAATCTGAATCCGCAGCCCAACAATGCAAGAGACTTTTTTAATACCGGCGTAACCCTCAATAATTCTATTAGTATAAGCAAGGCTACCGATAATTCATCTATTAGGTTTTCATATGGTAATTTTGCAATAAAGGGTATCCTTCCTACTACTTCATTGCAAAAACACACCATGAGTTTTAATGCAACGCACAATATCAATGATAAATTGACATTTGGTGCAAATATTAATTTTGTATCTACAAGAACTTATGGTCAAGTAAGCGACGATGATTACTCTAACCAATCTACCGGTTCATTCAATCAGTGGTTTCACAGAGATTTGGATATGGGCATTATGAAAGAATTGCGTGGGTTAAAAACACCCGAAGGCGTTTATGCTAGTTGGAACTTGCAAAATCCTACTTCATACGATCCAAGCAATCCCAATAAATTTTATGCAGGTAATTACTGGTACAATTTTTATACTTACTTGGATTTAGTAAAACCAACTATTGGTAACGATCGTTTTTTTGGTGATATTTCGCTTAACTACAAAATTACTAGCTATTTAAAATTGAAAGGTACCTACCGCAAACAACAAAACAATACTTGGGGTGAGACTATTTTCGGTTCTGATTTGTTGATAAGCGGTACACAAACAACGGGTAACCAACCAAATAATCGTGGTTTTTATGGTGCTTACAACGGCTTTTCTAATCGAGAGAATTATGAGTTGTTGTTGTCTTTTTCTAAGAAGTTTAAAGATTTTCAAATTAATGCCAATGCGGGTACCGACTTTTTTAGTTGGTTGTACAAAGACAATTCTGCAGCAACCAATAATGGTTTGAATGTACCTTATTTATATGCAATTTCAAATTCTAAAGACCAACCAATTCTTTCCAATAACCGCGTTCAAGAAAAATACAATGGTTTGTATTTTACCTCAAGTGTAGGTTTTAGAAATTATTTGTTTGCAGATGTTACTATCCGTAAAGACTGGTTTTCTACCTTACCTGTTGCCAATAATAGCGTATTGGCCAAGTCGTTAGGTGCGTCTTTTGTGTTTAGCGATTTAATTAAAATACCTGTATTGAAATACGGTAAAGTAAGGGCTTCATGGGGCGAAATACCACAAGCACTTGGTTTAACTGCCACTACTTTTGGTGCTTACAGATATCCTGGTTTCGCTTACGCTGTTGGTTCTGCACAGTGGAACGGCAATTTCTTGATGGGTACACCTAATCAACTAGTAGATCCTAATATCAAAGGTGCTGTTAAAACGCAAAAGGAAATTGGATTGGATTTGAAATTTTTCAAAGACAGCCGATTTGGTATATCAGCAACTTATTGGGATGGAACAGAGAAAGACATTCCAAGTGCAGTTACTATGAATGGTGCTAGTGGTTTTACCTCTAAATTGACCAATACTGGTGAAATTTCTAAAAAGGGCCTTGATTTGATTGTAACCGGTAAACCTATTTGGAACAAAGATATTAAATGGCAAGTAAACGCTACTTGGGGTAGGTTGTTAGAAAACAAAGTAGTGGCTATTGCGCCAGGTATTGATAGAACCAGTGCGATAGAAACCTCTTGGGGTACCGTTGGTCCTTATTTAATACACGAAGTTGGACAAGAGTGGGGTATGCTTTTTGGTAACGGTATCAAACGTACTGCAGAAGGTAAGCCATTGATTAATGCCAATGGTTCTTATGTAAATGATCCAAGTGTTAGATACGGCAATGTGTTGCCTTTGTACACGGGTGGTTTGCAAAATAGCATCGTATTTTTGAAAAACTTTACCTTAAATGTGAATATTGACTACCAAGTGGGTGGTAAATTCTTCTCTTTGTCTGATATGTGGGGTTCTTATTCGGGCTTAACGGCTCGTACCGCTACTGTAAACGACAAAGGAAATCCTATACGTGATGCTGTAGCAAACGGAGGGGGGGTAAAAGTAGAAGGTATTGATGCCACCACATTGAAAGCTTCAACTGTTTACGTGGAAGCACAAGATTATTACCATGGCTTATTTGGTAATAGAACGTTTGATCCGTTTGTGTATGACTTAACTTTTGTAAAAGTTCGCGAATTGTCATTGGGCTACAGCGTTCCCGTTAAATACATAGGTATTAAGGGTATCAACAAAGTAGACTTTTCGTTGGTTGCAAGAAGTCCGTTCTTAATTTATGCACAAACAAAAGATTTTGATCCGGCAGAAATCAGTAATTTAAGCGGCGAAAGAGGTCAGCTTCCAGCAACCCGCAGCTATGGATTTAACTTGAGACTCGGATTCTAATTTAATCACAAATAAATAAAAACATTATGTATAAGTATTTAAAAATTTTTTCCATTATTGTGCCGCTGAGCATCGCCGCGGTAGGTTGCAAAAAACTTGACGATTTTGGTGATACCAACGTTAATCCAGGTTCGACTACCTCTCCAATTGTGGGTGCGTTACTTACCAATGTACAATCTGGCGTAGCTGGTTTTGCGGCAGAAACACGCGGTGGTTTGTATTGCCAATATTTTTCTGAAACCCAATATCCAGAGGCTTCTTTGTACGCAGCACCTCAATTTAATTTTGATGGTACTTATGCGGGTCCTTTGTACGATTTGCAAAATATTATTTTGCAAAAGACAAGTGTTAACCAAAGTGCCGTAGCCAAAATTTTGAAGTCTTATATTTATTGGACGATCACTGATAAATTTGGTGATATCCCTTATTCTCAGGCGCTCATTGGTAATGCTACACCTAAATATGATACCCAAGAAGCTGTTTACAAAGGATTAATAGCTGATTTGACCGCGGCAGTCTCGGAATTTAACACAACTTCTGTTATCACTGGCGATATTATTTATAAAGGAGATGTTGCATCGTGGAAGCGTCTAGGTAATTCTTTACGATTGCTTATGGCATTACGGTTGTCGAAAAAATATCCTACATCCTCTGATTATGCCGCTTTACAATTCAAGGCCGCATTAGCCGATGCGGGCGGCGTTATTGCTGACAATACCCAAAATTTTACAGTAGCCTATCCAGGCGGTAACTTTAGAAATCCTTGGTTTGTTACCTACGAAGGACGCTCTGATTTTGCACAAAGTAAATTTTTTACCGACTTAGTGGGTTCTTTGGGTGATGCTCGCCAAGCAAGTTTTGGCACATCCACTGTAGGTGTTCCTTACGGTCTTATTAGGGTAGATGCAGTAGCATTTACTAATGCAAATGCCAATTGGTCTAGAATATTGAAAGGCGATAAAACACCGGAAAACAGCCCTGTGGTAATTGTTTCCGCAGCCCAGGTTTTTTTAGCGAGAGCTGAAGCCGCTGATAGGGGTTGGACGACTGAAAATTTGACCACTACTTATGAGGCTGGTATTAAAGCATCTTTTGCACAGTGGGGCTACACTGCATCAACTGCTTATTTAACCCAATCTTCAGTAGCTTTGTCAGCGGCGGCGGGTACCGCTGCAAATTTGCAAACAATAGCTACACAACGCTATTTAGCACTTTATCCCAATGGCTTAGAGGGGTGGTCTGAATGGCGAAGAACAGGTTTCCCTGTTTTAACACCTGCACCGGCAGCAACTTCAGTTTCTAAACAAATTCCACGTCGCTTTATATATGGCACCAACGAATATGGTTCAAATGCTGTTGCGGTTAAAGCTGCGGCAGCTTTGATACCAGGTGGCGATGTTCAAGACTCCAAGGTATGGTGGGATAGATAATTTATTTATTAAAAAATTAAAACAGGTTTATGAAAAAAATAATTAATAGCCTAGCTTTTTTATCATTCATTTTCACATTTAGTTCATGTGTAAAAAATGATATAGTAGCCCTTACCAATCAGGGTAGTACTTTTATAAAGTTGTTAGAAGCTCCCGAAAACAA
>JAIXOS010000156.1 GCA_027486695.1 Chitinophagaceae bacterium
CGGGTAAAAATGCAGTGGTATCTTACGGATTGGGTTATTTTGAAAAAAGTATTGCTATCCCAAGTAATTAATTTGCATCTAATTTTCAAGAGTAGGCTAGTTTTTTGCACTACATTTCTGTTTTGGCAAAGGCTTTATTTGCCACTGCCACAAAAGAAATAAGCAAAAGGCTAGCCTATTTTTTGCCCATTTATCTATCAATTGTACAGGTTAAAATGCCAAAGTTGTATTTGGGATTGTATTATTTGTGTGCAAATTCAATTTGTTCACAAGAACAAGTATTGTTCACAATTTTGTTGTATAAATGAATAGTCGATAATTGACACAAGAAGCAATACCTTGATTAGATTGCAATGGTATTGCTACGTTCATTTATAATGAATGGATGATGCATCTGCGTAGCTATGACTGCTAGTAATTGTAACCATAGTTTTTTTAATAATCATTAATAATTTGCTTAAAGCTTGCTAATGAAAAAGTTATTGGTCATTTGCCATTTTTTTGGCTATATGGCATTTGCCAAAGCGCAATCCACAAAAGAGGAAGTAGTTAATCTGCAACATGTTCCACAACTTTCACAAACTTTAGAACAGAAAAATGCTCGTATGCAATGGTTTAGAGATGCCAAATTGGGCATGTTTATCCATTGGGGGCCTTGTACAGTTGGAAAAAAAGAAATAGGCTGGGGAAGAGATGCTAACCGACCTTGGGACAACTCCGTTAATCGGCACGGCAATGGTGTGCGATCTAGCGATTCTATTTACGACAATTATTATCGTGAGTTTAATCCGGTTGATTTCCATCCGGAACAATGGGTAAAAATGGCTAAGCAAGCCGGGGTGAAGTACATGGTATTGATTACCAAGCACCATGATGGTTTTTCGATGTACAATACGCAATTTTCTGAATACAACATCATGCACACTCCCTATGGAAAAGATATTATCAAGGCTTTTGTGAATGCTTGCCATAAATACAAAATGAAAGTGGGTTTGTATTATTCTACTCGCGATTGGTATCATCCCGACTATCTAATTGGTGATAATAAAAAATACGATCAATTTTATAGAAACCAAATTCGTGAATTGCTAACCAATTATGGAAAAATTGATATCATGTGGTTCGATCATGTAGGAGGGAAGGATTGGACTAAGTGGCGTATGGATTCTTTGTTTTCTATGATGTACTCCTTACAGCCACACCTGATTGTTAATAATCGGGCTGCTTTGTTTGTAGGTGCGGGCGCAGCTGCCTTTCCAAAAGCCGATCCGGTAATTCCGGAACTAAAAACCATGACAGCGGGTGATTATTACACACCCGAAGGTCGTATTGGTAGTATGGATATCAAAAAAGATTGGGAATCCTGTATTCACATTGGTCAGGGATGGTCGTACAGAGGCGAAAGTTTCTTTACTCCCATTAAAGATTGTATTTCAATGTTGGTCAGTTGTGCTACGGGCGGTGGAAACCTTTTGCTGAATTACGATCCTACTCCGCTTGGTAGTTTTCCGGTACAAGAACAAGTAATAGCCCAAAAAATGGGCACTTTCACTGGCACATATGGCAAGGCAATTTTTGGTACACGCGGTGGCCCGTTTTCCAATGGGTTTTGGGGTGGTGCTACTCACAAAGACAATAAAATTTACCTATTTGTAAAATCGTGGGACAATGACCAAATTAAACTCGCTGCTTTACCGTTGCAAATTCAAAAAGTAAATCTACTAGTAGGCGGACAACGGGTGGATTTTCAGCAAACAGATAAGCAGATTGTTGTTTCGGTACCTGCTTCGCTACGCGATACCTTATATACCGTACTTGAGCTCACCATGTCTAACAAGGTTTCCGATTCGCTGCAAGTGGGTTCACGTAGCTCTATTTTTTCCGATGCAACCACATTCGGAAAAATTATTAATAGTGGGGCTTCAATGAGCCTTAGTTCGGTACACAGCACCCTTAATGAAACGAAAAAAAATACGGCTTTTTTAAATAACCTTTCTATTCCAACCGATTATGCATTTTCCACAACCGAGGAAGTGCATCCTTTTGTTACCATCAACTTAAACAGCATCAAAAATGTAACAGGCATAGCTATATCTAACCGACCGGGAAATAAAACCACAGCAGACTTCATTGTAAGAGTATCTACAGACAGTATAGCGTGGAAAACTATTTATACAGGTAAGTACGATAAAGATTATTGGGAAATACCCGTTACCGAAATGAAAACGGGTGCTGAAGTGCCGGGAAGAATGGTTCAATATATCCGAATAGAAATGATTTCAAATAAACCATCTGTACTGCAATTGCGGAAGGCTGAGGTATATGGAAAATAAAACAAGCAAATTTTTTTATCAATTAAATTCAAAAAAATGGGTAAATTATCTATTACAATTTTAAGCGTACTGCTATTTGTTTCTGCGTATGCGCAAAAACCACAACTTGATACAAAAGGTCGGTTAATTTCCATGGACAGCGTTAACTTGTTTTCGATGGTGCAGCCTATACCTGATAACTATATGTTTAGCGATACCGGGTACAATATTTGGTGCGGCTCAGTTGTAAAAGGCAAAAACGGTAAATTTTATATGTTGTATAGCCGTTGGCCAAGGGCTTACGGACATTATGCGTGGTTGCCATCTTCAGAAATTGCTTTGGCTAAAGCCGATAAACCCGAAGGTCCCTACAAACATGTAAAAGTGGTATTCAAACCCCGAGGCAATCAGTATTGGGATGGCGTTTGTACGCACAATCCGGCGGCTATCGAATACAAAGGCAAGTATTATTTGTACTACATGGGAACAACGGGTAAGTCGGTTGTTAAGCAACCGGCTTCATCGAGAGATACTAGCTGGTGGGAATACCGAAATCACCAACGTATTGGTGTAGCAGTAGCTGATGATCCGGAAGGGGAATGGAAACGATTTGATCAGCCTGTACTAGATGTGAGTAAAGACAGTACCGCTTTTGATGCGTTAATGGTTTCCAATCCTGCCATCACGGTTGACGATAAAGGACGAGCAATTTTGGTGTACAAGCAAGTAGCCAAAAATAATTCCATGAAGGGCGGAAAAGTACGCTTTGGGGTGGCATTTGCTAACTCGTTGTTAGGGCCGTATACCAAACATACCGAACCTATTTTTCAGGCCAAACAAAAAGACAATGATAAGGTTTGGATGGTGGCAGAAGACCCCTATATCTGGACGTACAAAGGCAAAATATATGCCATTGTAACCGATGTGGCAGGCTTTTTTACCAACAAAGAAGCTGCTTTGGCTTTGTTAAGTTCAAAAGATGGTATTGATTGGCAGCCTACACCATTCCCTAAAGTGGTGCCTCAACGTTTAAAATTAGCCAACGGAACAATGGCAGATGATAAATTAGAGCGTCCTTGTTTGTACACCGAAAAAGGGGTACCTAAATTGCTGTTTGGCGCTTTGGGTTTTGAAAAAAGAAAGTATTCTGTAAACGTGGCTGTGCCTTTAAAATAGGTGTAAGGAAAACCAATAAGGAGTTTTAAAATTAACAGATATGTATAAGATATCTTTTTTCATTACCAGCTTCGCTATTGCAACTTTCAACTTTGGTGCAAAGGCGCAAAACTTTAAGCCATTTACAACGCCCGCCACCAAGCGTATTGTAGATTCTATTTACAACAAAATGACTTTGGGCGAAAAAGTGGCGCAGTTGCATGGCATCAGACCCATTCAGCTATTAGAGAATGGAAAATTATCCATCGAAAAATGCAGAAAAGTCATTCCCAATGGAGTTGGGCACATTAGTCAATATGCGTGTGCATTAGATTTAGGGCCTAATGAATTGCGAGACTTTGTACAGCAGCTTCAAAACTATTTAATCAAAGAAACCCCCACCGGTATTCCGGCCATTTTTCACGAAGAAGCCATTACCGGTGTTGCGGCGTTGGGTGCTACCATTTATCCGCAACAGTTGGGCGTTGCCTGTACTTTCAATCCGGCATTAGCC
>JAIXOS010000096.1 GCA_027486695.1 Chitinophagaceae bacterium
CGTCTATTTTGTTTTTACCAATGTAAACCGCGTTACTGTTGAGTAAAGGCTCAAAGGTTTCCGGATATTTTGTTGCATAATATTTGCTCAGCACGTCGTGGCGGGCGCTTGTAAGGCCGTTGCTTCCCAATCCGCTGTTGTATTCGGTTTCGTAAGTTGCTGTGCCAGATGATGCAAATCCTACAATTACATTACCTTCCGCAATTGCATCGTTGGTAATGAGCTTTTCTTTTGGCCATCTTGCCGTCATAGTGCCATTAACGGCAATTGTTCGTACCACATCGCCCACATCCGCAGTTTCGCCACCGAGGTAGTGAATATTGATACCAAAGGATTGTAGTGTATTGAAAAAGTTTTGCGTACCATTAATCACAGCTTCCAATACTTCGCCCGTGATGATGGCTTTGTTTCTATCTATCGTAGATGAAAAAAGCAAATTGTCGTAAACACCTACGCAGAGCAAATCATCTAAGTTCATAGCTACTGCATCTTGTGCTATGCCTTCCCAAACACTTACATCGCCGGTTTCTTTCCAATATAAATAGGCTAAAATACTTTTTGTGCCCGCACCATCGGCATGGCTAATATTTACAAATTGGTTATCGCCTCCTAAATAATCAGGATACATTTTACAGAATGCGTTTGCATACAAACCTTGATCTAATTTTTGAATGGCTGCATGAACCTCCTCTTTTTGAGCCGAAACTCCTCGTTGTGCGTATAATGACATGTTTGTGAAAAAATATTTTAATATAATAGAGATTGCAAAGGTAATTGCTAACAACCGATTGCTGAAGTGTTTTATTTGGGAAAGTGGACAATAGTTATAAAAAGGCCAACTTCTAATGAGGTCAAATGGCAGTATTTGTAAGTGATACGTGCTGTTAAGTGCGCTATCCTTATTTTTGCGCTTCATTACCCGGCACATGGCAAAAGTATACGATTACGTTTTGGTTTTACAAAGGCAACATTTACGCATAATTGACGCAGTTAGTAAACTCATGTTGGTGTTGGCCGTTATTGCTTTTTTCTTTGAAGCTTTGCGTGCAGTAGAATTACAACTCGCTTGGTTTAAAGTATTGTTTTGGGTTATTTTTTCCGTATTTATTATAGCATGGGGTGTTTTTTGTTTTTTACAACAAAAAAAAGGGGTTGTACCTTACTATCGACTAGGTTTTTTGTTGGCATCATGGGGCTTTTTTACCATACCCGAGGGCGGTATTTGGCTTTCGCTAATTTATTTACTAGCAGTAATAATAGAAAAGCCTGTAAAAATGAACACGGAAATAGCCGTAGACAATGATGAAATTGTCATCAATACCTTCCCCAAAAAAACATATCAATGGAGCGAGGTCAATAATTTTTTGATTAAAGATGGATTATTAACCATTGATTTTAAAAACAATCATTTGATACAGCGGATGATAGAAGCCGAAGTATCGAAAGAAACTGAGACTGAGTTTAATGCATATTGCGCTGCTCAATTAGCAACAGTTTAGAAAAAGTAGCATTTATATTCATCCTAAATAAATTACCATGCTTTCACAATCGCCTTATTTGCTTTATTCTGATGGGGAAGGAAATATTTTTGAAGATACAAGTTTATATGCGGTTGGTCGTGCAGGTTGGGATGCCTATCCCATAGAAACCGAAGATTGGATTCTGTTACCTGAGGGAGGCAATTTATACGAGTTACCCCAGCGTCGTGGCATAGGAATAGATGTTGCTACCGGCGAAATGCGTTTGTGCGATAAAGGTTGGGCAGTAGCGGCATTTATACCACCTGCGCATACCGGTTTGTTTATGGCGGCCTACGAATCGCTGCCCGATGCTCCAACCTTACCTTTGTTTTGTTATACGGCAGCAGGATGGTACAACGATGCTTTTTATGTACCTGCGGTAAGAATTGAGAAAGATATTAGACAGGAATGTAGTGGATACGACGACCAAAAAATTGCTACAGGGGCAGCCGACTTACTCAAAAATTATGCACACAATAGATTGGTGAAACATTTGATGGATAATTGTTGCAATACCTATACTTGCCCTGCTGCGCGAAACTTATCGTTAGGTAGGTGGGAGTGTCCTGTTCCAACTTCTCCTGCTTGTAACGCCAATTGCATAGGTTGTATTTCGTTTCAGCCGGCAGAAGAAACAATTGTTAGTACACAAGATAGGTTAACATTTAAGCCAACCGCTGAAGAAATTGTGGAGTTTACTGTACCACATTTAATCAATGCACCTTATCCAATTATTAGCTTTGGTCAAGGTTGCGAGGGCGAACCCTTATTGATGTGGGAAACAATAGCGGAGGCAATTGTGGCAATTCGGAAACATACCTCGCGGGGCAGCATTAATATCAATACAAATGGGTCTAAACCCGATGCGGTAAAAGCCTTGTGCAAAGCAGGTTTAAACAGTATAAGGGTTAGTACCAACTCGGCTCAAAAACATATTTATACAGCCTATTATCGCCCAAACAATTATCAGTTTGAAGATATTATAGAAAGTTTAAAAGTGGCAGCAACCTATGGTGCGTGGACGAGTATTAATTATTTTGTTTTTCCTGGAATGACCGATACCGAAGAAGAATATGAAGCATTGCGCAAATTAATTATCGATACCAAGTTGAATATGATTCAGTGGCGCAATTTTAATATAGACCCGGATTGGTATTTGGGTTTATTGGGTATTCAAGAAACGGGCGATATTTTAGGTGTAAAACAAATGCAGGCTTTGATTCATGAAGAGTTCCCGGATGTGCAGTTTGGGTATTTTAATCCGCCAATGGAACGCATTAAAGGGGATTTTCAGCTTGATTTTGCGGGCAGCGAAAGGTATTTATAGTTTTATTCAAATACGGATTATTTACTTCTGTATATTATTTCGTTTGTTTTTTATTGATATGTATTTGTGTCTGTTTTGTGGTTTTTAGAACGCTTATAGCATATAAAATCCACAGAAGGCATTTATAAATAGTCGTGGTCATGTTCCAAGGTTATTTTACTTCGTGGATGGTTGGTTTTCCAACTTGTAACTACTCATTATGTGAAAAATAAAAATTGTATTATTTTATAATATATTTTACATTGTTTTTATCATCTTTTAGTTTGCTTTTAAGAATTTTCGTTATTCTATTTGCTTAGTCAATAATTTTTTTAAACTGATTGAGATTGCTAAAAATTGTCTTTGATGGTTTCTAAAAAAAAATCCCCGAGCAGCATCGATTGGATAAGTTGGTAAAGAGGGCATGTGTAGAAGTAGCTGGTTTTGAAGTGCTTTTGGCACGTTTTGAGCGCAATATTTCAATTTTAGGAAGAAGTAAGCGTACTTTTGATAGCTATAGTAGGCACGTTGCAGCAATGGCACTACATTTCCGATGCCTACCTACGCAGTTAGATCCGGAGCAAGTAAAAGATTATTTGTATTTTTTGCAACAAAGGAGCCGCACACCCTCTCAAACTTATTTTAAACACACTGTATATGGCTTGCGTTTTTTATTGAAAACAGAAGGATTGCCATACAGTTTTTTGCATTTGCCTTCAATTCCCCACGTAAAAAAATTACCTGTTATATTGAGTAGGGAGGAAATTTGGGCAATGTTGAAAAGTGCCGATTTATTAAAACATCGTATTTTAATTGGGCTTTTATATGGTTGTGGCTTGCGCTGCATGGAGGTGCGTAATCTTAGAATAAAAGATTTAGATTTTGATAGGAAATTACTGCACATAGTACAGAGTAAGGGTAAAAAAGATAGATATGTACCGTTGAGCGAGCATTTAATTAGAGGTATAAAAAAGTATATAATAACTGATTCGCAAACAGATTACTTATTTCGAGGCATTACAACACAGGGTTGTGCAGAAAAGAAGGGGCAGTACAGTCAAAGAGGTGTACAATGGGTAGTTAAAAAAGTTGCTCAAAAGGCCGGCATATTGAAAGAAGTACATACACATATTTTGCGTCATAGTTTTGCAACGCATTTATTAGAAGATGGAGTGAATATTGTAAGAGTACAACATTTATTAGGTCATAGTAATATCAAAACAACAATGGTGTATTTGCATGTATGTAATTTGCCAGATCGGCTACCTCAAAGTCCGCTAGATAAAGTTTTTGATATGTGTAGTGGATGGTATAATATGGTTTGAAGATATTTTTTGGGGATTAGGATTTTAGAGGTTGCGCGTATAGCTGCAGGTCTTGATTCTATAGGTTTGGAAGTTTCGTGTGTCTAGTTTTCTTTTTGCAAAGTATAAATATCATCTATGAGTTGATGCATTTCAAGGGCTAAAGTGCCATTGTATATACCCCTTATGCGTTTGGTTTTATCTACTAAAATAAAGTGTTCGGTGTGTAAAAAAGAGGTGCTGTCTTTACTAAATCCAATTGCTTCTTCAGCAAAGTACGATTTTCGTGCCAATTGATATATTTCGCTTTTTGCTCCCGTAAGAAATTCCCAATTGTTGTTGTTAATTTTGTTTCGTTCCTTATATAATTTCAGAATGTTGGGTTTGTCTATCCAAGGGGTTACGGAAAAGGATAAAAAAACCAAATTGGTATCGCGGCCTATGCTATCGCTAATTAATTTCATGTTTTTTGTCATTGTAGGACAAATACTGCCACAGGAAGTAAAAATAAAGTTGGCTACATGTATTTTATTGTCTATTCTTTTTTGATCTACGATTTGGTTGTTTTGGTTTAAAAAAGAAAAGTTACTGATTGTATGGGGTATTTTTTGAGCTACTTCATTTTTATTAAGAATAAAAATTGGTGTGAAATCGGCATCGTTGTAATAGGGAAGACGGAACGTTGTGGTTGTATTTTCCATACAGCCGCCTAGTACGCATATACTACTTAACAATAAAAATACTATCCGATACATTTTTACAGTTTTTGGTTCCTAATAATCCGTATCTTTTACCTTTTACAATAACGTAATTGGCCCTAATTTTTCCATCGGGATACCACATTTTTTGCACACCTGCTTCTTGTCCATTTACATAATGGGCAACATGAAAAAGTTTGCCATCCTCCGACCATTCTTTTAATTCGCCTTCATACGCATCGTTCTCCGCAGTGAATTCAAACCGTTTATTGCCATTGTACCAAAAAGCAATTTGTATCCCCTGCTTTCTACCCAATTTGTATGTCCTTTGCTCCATTAGTTGCGTATTTGGATACCATTTTTTGCTAATGCCATCTAAGAGGCCATTAGCAAATTGTTCAGATACAAGGGTGTCTTTTCCATTGTTGGCCAATAGGAAAAGTGTTCCATTGAAAGGCTCTTTACAAAATAGAATAGTATTGTTAACGTTTGTAATGTTTGTGGATTTGTAGCTGACATACTGATGCCTTGGCTTCGCAGTATGGCAAAAGTGAAGCATGAATGGTATGAAAAGGTAGCAGAAATAGTGCATTATTGTGTTACTGTTCCGGCAGTGCCATAAAAGCCGTTGCCATTTAAATAAGGAGCGTCGTCGGTTAAGTGATAGTGGTAAATTCCATTTGGATAATCAACGGTACTGTGTGCATGGCCATGATACACATCTAATATGTTACTACTAACAGTAGTTCCATCTTCTTCTTTGGGTCCGTATACTGGAAATCCATCTAGTAAAAATCCCATTAAGCCTGATTTTGTTGAGGTTACTGTAGTTAAGTATAGCGGTTCTACATGGTAATGATACATGCCGGACTTTTGAGGATGACCGTAGTACTTATCGAAGGAAACGATTTCAGATGTGAGCGGTTGGTTGGGGCCTGCGTATTGGTTAAAAAATGGGACTCCGTTTAGAGCAATCCCTATTGGGCCTAGCGGAGTAGCACTATGTGACGCATTAACAGCTGGATTTAACGGAATTTTGAAGGTAAGTGTTTGCTCAATGATGCTGTTTGGATTTTTGGAAAAGGTATATCCACCAAATGTTTTTCCGGTATAATTTTCGTACAAGCTATTGGCAGTAGGGTAATAGGTGCTTTTATGATCGGGTAAATCTTTGGTTTTAATGTATATCCAAGTCCCATCACTAGTTAAGCTAGTGGCTCCATAGATTTTTTTGTAAACGGTAGGTACCGTTTGGCTACTACTGCTATCGGTTGAACTTTTTTTACAACTGCTGTTTGTGCTTGCAATTATAAGAAGACAGACGGTTAATTTTTGTAACAGAGTCATTGTGTGGTTTTTAGGTTGGTATATTTGACGCTATTGACATCCAATACCTTTGGTGGAAGTGAAAATAAATTTTGTATAACCTTGAAAATAGTTGACAGTTTTTTGTTGTTAATCTTCCGATAGGTTTAAAGTTTGTTTTTAATCCTGCATTTGGTTTATATTCTAAAGTTGTTGTTGTAAATGGAAAAAATATTGTACAGCCTTTCATAGCGTAAAAATTTTTTTATCCGTATGAGTTGATGATGTGAGATGTTAGGAGGTTGAAGGCTTCAAGATGACCAATCTACAACTCATTAAAATTATAAAACAATGGTTCGTCTATTGAGTCTAAGTCTAGCTTGTTATGTATTCCAAGTCTAACAATTTAGTTCATTTTGAAGTTTCTAATAAACTTGCAAGCAATAAACAAGGCTTGGCGATGGTGGGGCATTGAGTTGGGTCGCGCTTGGCCGTCGCCGGTTGAACGAAGTTATAAAAGTTGAATTTAAATCCTGCTGTTGGGTTGAGTTCTGTCGAGCTGGAACTGAAGTACAACAAAGTTCCCAAAGTTGCAATACGAGTTTTGTCGCCC
>JAIXOS010000171.1 GCA_027486695.1 Chitinophagaceae bacterium
CGTGTGCGAAAGTAGTTGGCCATAATCTTTGTCGGGTGTAACCATAAATACCTCGTAACCAGCATCCGATGCTTGCCACGCCAACGTGCCAATTACATCGTCGGCTTCGTAGCCATCGAGCGCAATTACGGGAATATTGAATGCTGTAATGATGTTTTGAATGTCGGGGATAGAGGCCAATAAATCTTCGGGAGCCTCCTGCCTATTGGCTTTGTATGCTTCAAAGTCGGTATGCCGCTCGGTAGGTGCATGCGTATCAAAACACACGGCTAAGTGGGTTGGTTTTTCCTTATTAATAATGTCTATCAAGGTATTGGTAAATCCAAATTGTGCATTGGTATTTTTACCGGCAGTAGTAATACGCGGACTACGAATGAGTCCGTAATAGGCACGGTAAATAAGTGCCATTGCATCGAGCAGAAAAAGTTTTTTGGCCATGCAACGAAGATAATGATTGGCAGCAAATAGCCACAGTAAATAGCCGCAATACTACGCACACCGCTAGCCAACAAAGCGTTGTATGGTTATTCATTCCGCACTTGATAGGTGTGAATAGCCCCCTTTGCTTTGTTTGGGTTCAATAGGCCTATACTAGTTATCTACTTTGTGGTGTACCTGCTTATTTTTTGCTCTTGCGTTTTTGTGGCTTGCCATACTTTTTTTGCATCACGTCTTTACGGCTTTTCCGTACATTGACTTTGCTGTTTTTGGCCGATTTTGGATGAAAAGCCGGCCCCGATGCTTCCCGCTTGGGCAAGAGAACAATGGAAGGTTGCAACTGTACTTTGGGCTTTTCGGCATCCGTTAAAACGTTGGAAATAGTTACTTCCGCAGGCAGTGGCTTTGCCAACACTTCCCTTTGCATTTGCGTTTCTATAGCAACCAATAGTGCTTTTTCTTTTTCGGTAACAAAGCTAATGGCAATGCCTTGTTTATCTGACCGGCCGGTGCGGCCTATGCGGTGCAAATACTGTTCGGGCGTGTTGGGTAAGTCGAAATTAATCACATGCGTTACTTCGTCAATGTCTATTCCTCTTGCTACAATATCGGTGGCAATGACCATTCGGTATGCGCCGCTGCGAAACTGCCGAACGGTATTGAAACGGTGATTTTGCTCTTTATTAGAGTGAATAACACCCATTCTATCGGCAAAGTGCGGGATTAATTGTTCGTATAAATCGTCGGCCAATTGCTTACTTGCAGTAAATATCAGCACTTTACTCATGTTAGCGTCCGATTGCAACAGCCATTGCAACAAGTGTACTTTGGTATTAAAATTAGGAACGTGGTAGAGGCATTGTTCTATTTTTTCCACGGGCGTGCCAGCCGGTGCTGCTTCTACCCAAATTGGTTGGTTAAAATATACGTCAATCAATGCAGCCACATCGGGGGTTACCGTTGCCGAAAACAATAAATTTTGCCGCTTGGCAGGCAATAAATCTAAAATATTTTTCAATTGCGTTCTAAAGCCAAGGTTCAACAATTCGTCCATTTCATCAATCACCACCTTTTTAATGGTTTTTACTTTGAATGCACCATTCATGGCCAAATCGTACAATCGGCCGGGAGTCGCCACCAATATATCTACCCCATTAGCCAAAGCCAATGTTTGTGTATTGATGTTGGTGCCACCATATACACCCACAACCGTTATTTGCATAAAGGCAGTAACCTGTTGAATAGTGGATACTATTTGCGTTACCAATTCGCGGGTGGGCACAATCACCAATATTTGCGGTGTTTGTTGTTTGTTGAACGTCCACTGACGCAAACATGGAAGTAAATAAGCAAGGGTTTTTCCGGTTCCTGTTTGGGCAATGCCGCAAACATCTTTGCCCGACATAGCAATGGGAAAAACGCGGTGCTGAATAGTGGTGGGATGGGTAAATCCTAAGGAGTCTAACGCAGTAAGCAAAGGCTTGCTTAAGTTGAGTTGCTGAAAGGTAATGCTTGTTGCCATAAATATGTTTGGCGAAAGTAACTGTTATTTGTGCAATTGCTCTGTTTGGGTTAAAATTGATGCTACTAAAAGCGGAAGTCTAATAATTGTCCAAAATGGGTAAGGCCACGTTGTTAAAATCCCAAAAAGCTTGGTTTTCCCAAGTAGAACCATCGGTAGCGTTGGCACCCTTGTAGCTAATCCATTCGCCGCCCCAATAGCAAAAACCAATACCCTTTGGTAGCGCAGCAACCATTTGTTTTATTTCATGCAAATAGGCTTTTTGCCCAGTAGGTGTTGCTGCAAAGTTGGTCAATATTTGATTGTTGGAGCCAATAATATTGTTGGTCCAATCGTTCCACAGCAGGGTAAAGGGATACGAGGTTTCCGCAATAAAGATGGGTTTTTGGCAGGTGGTTGCTAAGGTTTGCAATTGTGTGGCTACCGAGTTTAAGTTATTGCCGTGCCATAATGGGTAATAGCTAAGGCCAATCCAATCATAATCGATACCCGCCATTTGTTGGTAAAAAAACAGGGCATTGTCGATGCCGGCAAAGTGAAGTACAATTTTGGTGTTGGCATTGGCTAAGCGTACGGCACTTATGGCTTTTTGCAATAGTTGTTGGCATTGGTTTAACCGATCAATGTGCCCAAGTGGCCATAAAAAACCGTGGTTTATTTCGTTGCCAATTTGTATATAATCGGGTTGTAGTTGGCGCATCACTGCGTACGTATAAGTAAAAACACTGTCTAGCAAGGTTGCAAAATTGGCTTGTTGCCATTTGGCAGGGGTAGTTTGTTTGGCGGGATCGGCCCAATTGTCGGAATAATGCAGGCTAATCAGTGTTTTAAAACCTTTGCTTTTGGCTTCTGCTACCAATTTTTGTACGTTGGTTAAGTTAGAGGTGGTATCGGTAGGGCTATGCCATAGTCGAAGCCGAATGGTGTTAACTCCCGCCCTTTGCAAGGTTACTAGCATGTCTTCGGGCTGTAATTGTGCATTGTACAAGCGTATACCGCTTTGGCGTATTTGTGGCAGATACGATACATCGGCACCTTTGATCCATAAAGTAGCAATTGGTAGTGAACCACTGGTAGATTTTTTGTGGCAAGCCACCAAGTTTGCCATCACTCCACCCACCAATAGCCAAAGCATGAGGGAATTCAAGCGGGGGTATTGAGTGCCCATAAATTTATTTTTCATGATTGCAAAGCCACCTGTACGTGCATAAAGATACGGATGGTGTTACACTGTTGGTCATACATTGTATAAACGTATTTATATGCCAATAGCGAACCTTGAAGGGCAAGGCGGAGGATGTAAAACAGGTTGAAATGATTATATGACCACTTTGCGTAAACATCCAGAAGCTAAAGTGAATCAAGAGATAGTTTGAGTAGTTAAGACGCTGTTTGAAAGAGTGATAGCGGTAGTATAAGCGTATTGTGTGGTAGTGTAAGAGACTGAGTCAACTTCCGAAAGTTTAGAACTTTTGGGAGGTATTTTTTAATAGGGTTGGGGTTTTTTGGTATGTAATAATGAAATGCTGCAAAATAGTTGCTTTATTTTTACTTAGAGATGTCAAGATCGAACAGAAGGAAATGTGGAATTATTTGAAATAGCTTGCTAAGGGATGATTAAGTAACTCAATGGCTTACATCAGGGACGAGCGCTAGTGTATTTTTGCCCTATCCTCAACTTTGCGGATACATAAAAACAGAGACTTTGCCTTATCCGCAACTTTGCGGATATATAAAAACAGAAATTTTGCCCTATCCGCAACTTTGCGGATATATAAAAAAAGAGACTTTGCCCTATCCGCAACTTTGCGGATACATAAAAACAGAAACTTTGCCTTATCCGCAACTTTGCGGATATATAATAACAGAGACTTTGCCTTATCCACAACTTTGCGGATATATATAAAACAGAGAATTTGCCTTATCCGCACTCGGCGTAGGCAAAGCCACACGCCGTTTTTTTGTAGTAATAATTATAATAACTATAAATTCTTATTGAATAAGTATAAAAACTTGTACATTCAATAATGCCATA
>JAIXOS010000130.1 GCA_027486695.1 Chitinophagaceae bacterium
GGGTAAATGTAGCCACTTGCAAAGGTGCATACATTCCTGCGTCTTCCCAATTGCGATTGCTGTACGGGGTGACTATGTTATGCGGCTTGGTGGATGTTGGCGCTACTGAAAACTTTTGTAATGCCCTAGCTAATGATTGGGCATACATGTTTCCCCCGGTTTCGGTAGGATGCACTCCATCGTTGGAAAAAATAGCCTTACCATTTACCGCCGCTCCTGCTTTCCACGCAAGTAAGCCACGCTGTTCTAAGATTGACGGATATAAGCCCATATGAACCGAAGGAATTTGGTAGTGTTCTGCTAGTTTTTCCATCGACTGAATAAAGGAAGGCACTTCGCCACGGGCATATATTTTGTATTGCTCACCTGCAATTGTATAAATAAAACATACATCTATAGTAGGATCACTTTTCCAAATTTGCCTTACCATTCCTTCTATTGCATCCATACTACCGCCATTTACAGCAAATTCAATAAATACCAAATCAGGGCGATATTTCAATATTTGTTCGTTCAATCGGCAAACACCTAAATCGGCACCTGTTCCGGAAACCCCTGCATTGATGCCCTTGACTTTACATGAAGGATTGATGCTTTGAATATAACTAAGGGTTTGTGAGCGATATTGGTTGTTTGCCCGTGTAATACTTCCGCCTATAAACCCAACTGTAAGGGAGGTATTGTGGTTGATTTTATTAAAAAAATGTGGCAACCCACTTCTTGTATATTCTTCGTTTGGATGGCTAAAAGTATCTATTGAAAATGATAAGCTTTTAGAAGCTACATCAAAATATAAGGGCATAGCACCAGCCTGACTTTCAGCAATTAGGTTGTCTACGGTATTATTATCCTCAAGTTTTTTTAAAATGAAGGTGTGTTTGGTAGGCTGTGCAAGTTGATAAATACGTTTGCGCAATATATTGGCCTGCAAAAGCAATGTTTTTACTTGCGGTTGATACTGAAGATATTTTTGAAAATTGGTTGCATACCAAGCTTGTCCTTTGAATCTGTGTTCGTAAAGCGAATCGAGGTATCTTTTGGTAGCAGCAATATCGTTTTTTTGGGCATAAGTACGTAAATGCTGAAAACCAATGTATTTTACCGCTCGTAAATTGGCTTCGATATTCCATAAGGCCGTCAGTTCATTACGTACCAATATGGCTTGTTGGTTTTGTGGTGTTTGCGGATAATTAACGAGATTAATACCCTGCTGTAAAGCTTCGCTTGAAAATGTATCTACCACGGTGGTATCAATCATTAACAGATAACGCCCTTTGGGCAACTTTTGTATTTGTAGGTTTTCGCGATTAAATGTTTCGGTAAAGGGAACCAAGGACAAAGCATACTTTTGGTTTTCATCGCTGGGGAATGGCAGTGCATTTTCCAAAATTGTTGCAGTAAGCACGTCTTTTTTCAATACTACTTTTTTTACCTTACAATTGATATTGGATGAATGGTTCTGCAGTTGTTGCGCATCTATTGCTATATTGGCAACATAAGGCGTAGCATTGGTTGATTTTAAAAATTCGTATGCCATGAGCATATGTCCGGTCGAATTGGGATGTATGCGATCGCCAACAGTTAAGGTTGCAGTTGCATTTTTCGTTTGCAATTGATTAGTCATATTGGTCATTATTGTCCAATAGTCAATGGTATTCAGTTGATACTTATCCGCCAACTGCTGCATATAATTGGCACATTCGTGTAATGCATCATTGGCACCAAAAGCATTTGGCCTATCTAATTTGGCTGTTTGATCATAGGGCGATGGCTTTTGAAGTAGCACAGTTACTCCTCGCGATAAAAAAATCCGAACAATGCTATCCAGATTTTTTTTATACAACTGAAGCGCTTCTTTTTGCTTTGCCACTTGACTTGGAGTAGCCTCGGCGCTATATAAATCTCTTTTAATATCGTTCATCCCTATCATTACCACCACATGTGTGGGTTTATTCACCATTACATCGTCATCAATGCGTTGTAAGATGCCTCCTGTAATATCGCCGGCAATACCACAATTGAAAAACTGTACGGGCTGTTTGGGAAAACGTGTAATGTAATATTGTAAAATGTTGTGGTGAAATTCGCCATTGTGGGTAATGCTGTTGCCTACAAAGCAAACACGACTCCCCTTTTTAAAAAAGGGTGTTTGCGCAATAACGGAACTAATGCAACTTAGCCAAGCAATAATCAACAATATTTTTTCTTTCATACAACAATCGTTTATTAGCATGTTTTACAGAATCAGAATTGATAATGGAACCAATCAATGTCTACAAACCCACTTTCGTTTTGATTATTAAAACTATACATACCAATATTATCGCCCCTATAGCCGCCCCACTTTAGCGTATAGGTAGGCCCAAAAGGAATAAAATCAACGCCATTAATACTATAATAATATTGATTAATACCTTTGTTGTTTACAATAGATTTCAGCCAAATGGTATTGCTATTGATGGCTATTCCTAGATTGATTTTCCAGTTTTCTGTAAACTTTAAAAAACGACCTTTTTCGTTTTGGATAATGCCTATTGAAGCATAGTCCGAACCTCCGTTGTAATGGGCCAATCCCGCTTCTTGTCCGTTTTCCATTCCGGAAATTTCCATTTTGATGGTTGCCGTAACTGAATCACTTTTTACATACCGTTGTCCAATGGTGTTACCGGCTTTAAAAAATGGATTGTAATTATTGGGTAAGGGTTTAAATGCATACAAACGTAAAAAACCTTTACGTTCACTAAGCGACCATTTATCGCTACGGGGTTGGTAATTCCACATCCATTGCGGATGCAGTTGAGGATGATTAAACTCATCGCTACCTTGCGGAAAGCTTTTTTTACCGCCCACTACTGGCATCGGCAATTCCCAAACGGGCTCCCCAATTCCATCGTGGTTGTAATCGTTGCCTGCCATTGGCCATCCATCTATCCATTTAACAGGCAATAAACTTATTGGCCTACCATTATTGGTACCTCCACCTTGATGGGTTAGAAAATACCATTTTTTTCCAGTAGGGTCGTCAATAATGGATCCTTGGTCAAAGCGACCACCGGTACTATCGGGCTGCACCATTACATAGGTTGAGGTACCTTGCGGCGATACATCATATTTACCAGGGTTACCGGGAGAGCCAGCTTTGCCGTCGGCATGTGTTCCGTAAATATTTTTAGAACGTATCATAACCGCACGTCTATCATAATCTTTTCCAAAACATTCGTTGTGAAAGAGGTAGTAATAACCATCTTTTTTAAATATTTTATTGCCTTCGCCCCATGTAGCTTTTGGATAGATATGGGTACCTGTACCAATTGTACCAATTTTTTCAGCGGCCATTTTTTCTACTTCTCCATCCAACAGTTGTTTACCATCTGCCGACAATTGAAACAAAATAGGATACCAATTGCTACCCGGATGGGATGCCAATAAATAGTTTTTCCCATCATCATCCCACAAAGGACAAGGATCGTCCCAATTGAGGCCAAAGAGTTCTTTACCATTTTTATCTTTCATCAACTCTACTTTCCAAGGGCCTGTAATTTTACTAGCAGTAGCCACATAAATACCCCCTTTATTGTAAGTAGTAAAATAAACCCAAAACTGTTTATGATGGTATTTTAATGAAGGTGCATAAATGCCTTTACTGTAATGGTCCATAACCGTATAGTCGAACCGATTGTCTTTTAACTCAAGGGGTAAATTTTTAACAACCGAACCAATAGTTGTCCAATTCACCAAATCGTTGGAATGCATAATTACAATTCCTGGAGAAAACTGAAACGTGGAAGAAATTAAATAATAATCTTTCCCCATTCGTAACACATCAGGATCGCAGTAATCGGCAGGTAAAATTTGGTTGCGAAATTTTCCGTTACCTAAATCGCCCCAAGATTGGGAATTGTGCTGAGCAAAAGCCATGATATTCAGGCTACATGCAACCAACAAAGCGCATACATTTTTTTTCATAAAGCAATCGATATATAGAATAATTAATTCTTTGATACCCCTGTTACCAACAAACTTTTTGATGCTCCAAAATAGTCCGTAGCTGTTTGTCCATTGATGATACATTTAAATTTTCCCACTAAATCGCTAGCATTGAACGTTATTTCTGCTTCCCCTTTTTCATTGGTAAAAATGGCATTGTTCCAATACATAGTGGTTTGAAAAATTTGATCATCTTTCCCATCTACCTCGTAATTGACTTCATAAAACCTTTTGGGCATAGTTAGCCCTTTTATTGACTGCACGTTTACACCCGAGGCTTTACTACCTCCATCGCAGCGATACACAAGGTTTTCAATCCTTCCTGCAATAGCGGTATAGTACTTAGTTCCGTTAATAGCGGGTGTGCCACATGTTAAGTGCACCGGACAATTGAGCATATTGGTTTTGCATACATAATCGCCACATTCATTTCGCTGCGTAGTTCTTGAACATCTTACGGTAGTAGTTACCACAACTTCATCAAGCATTTTTACCGACTCTTGTAAGTCAACTGTTGCAATAGGTTGTTTTTTAAAATTTGCATATGCAAAATCGAGCATTGGGTAAGGCAATGTTGCATTTAGCTTCTCACAAAGTTTAGGATAGGGTAGGTTGATAGTGAAAGGTATTTGCTCGTTTTGAGGATTTTTTGCAGTAAGTATGATTTGCTTACCTGCTGTAAGTAAGGTACGAGGTGCTAAAACAAATTCTCCTTTTGCATTTGCATCCACCACTTCAAAACCTTCGTCTTTAATTAGTTGTAACTTATACGGTTCTTTGGCCTTTTCGGGATTTAAGTTTTTAATAGTAGCCGTAATTTGTACATGACTGCTTTTCTGAGCAGTATCTTTTGCCTCAGCAAGTTGTAGTTCTTGCCAAGAAAATCTTCTCCAACCTTTTATCAAAAGTGCTTGCTCTAACAATTGTCGTTGTGCACTGTCAAGGTAGTTAGCTGCATAGGGCATATTTTTAAGTGGTTCTACCAAATAAAAGTAGCTTTCAATATCGGTATGTTTTCTAGGGTCTATTCTATTGTCTTGTATACATGCAACTGAAAAAATACCCCTTTGTGGCAAGTTGTTGTGATCAGTTACCAACACTTTCATGGTTACTTTGCCTCTTGTGGTTACTTTATCGGTTTGTTGCATTTGTACGTTTATGCGTTTATTGATATGTGCAAAAGCAATTCTTTCAGCCCAAGGTTTACCGGCACTATCGAGTAAGGTTACAGCTATCAATCCTTTGGGTAAATCGGCAAGAGGAAATTTGATTTTTTTGGAATTGCGCTTCATTACAAAGTCCAATTTACCAAACACTTCTTTGTAGTTGTGGAATACCACACTGAGGGGGGTATTTAATTGAGTGGACTGAACGAGTAATTCCAATGTATCGTTTACTGCTGCTTTTTTAAATTGAAGTGTATGACCACTAGCAAGTATATTGGGCAATTCATATACAGTGGTATCATGCTTGAATTTTAAAGAATACCGGCTATTTTTATTGGGAACGAGCTGCAATAAACCTAATCCGTTAGTATTGGTAGACACATCCAACAAAGTTTGTTCATTTTCGTACAAAGTTCCTTGAATGGCTATTGGTGCACCAGCTGCGTCGCGGGTTTCAAAACCTATCTGACAAGGAAGGCCGTCAATAACACTCCCTCCTTCAGGATACATTTGCAGTGCTATTTTTTCGTTGAATAAAGGTATTTGACAAAAGGACTCGGTATATTCAAACCCTTTTTTCACTGTTGCTTTGATTAAACTATTATCTTTTGTTAGCATTTTGCGGGCAATAACAATCGTAGCCTCCCCTTTAGCATCGGTTTTAATTGTACCTTTAATAGGTGCCGCTTTTTCGGCGTTTACAGATGAGTAAACAATGGATTGTGAAGTTATGGGTAGTGCCGCTTTAGAAACTAATTTTATTTGTATTTTAATTGAATCGGAAACATTTTGTGGTGCATTTTTTAACAAAAGCAACATATCCGGGGCGCTGCTTGGTTTGATGGAAATGGGTTGCACATAAGTACATTCAGGTACTTGTTGTTTTAATTTACTAGCGTAAACCAATAAATGATACGCACCGGGTAATAGTGAATCAGGCAAAATAATACTTCCGTTTGCCAATCCAAACTGCATGGCATATTCTTGTTGCTGGCATATTTTTTTGTCGGCAGCGCGTATGAGTGCTACAGAAATGGTATGGAAATCGGCGTTACTTACTTTAGGATTGAGCACGTAGCTTGCAAACCATGCTTCCTCGCCCGGTGCATAAACATTTTTATCAAAATGTACGTACATGCCTACTTGTTGCATTTTTTTGGCATACCAGTCAAATTTTTCTACATCAAGTGTTGGCTGTGCCCACATTTGTAGCGAAGTAAAAACCAAACATATGGCCATAACAGCAGCGAAACAAATGCGTTGCGCAAATAAAATCATAGATTGGTTTATTTTACATTATAAAACGAAATAGAAAACCCATTGTAAATAAAAATGGCTAGCAGATATCATGAAAAACGCCTGCAACAGTGTTTGAAAACCACTACATTTGCTATCTATCTTCTTGTGCAAACTAACTTAAATTCTAAGAGAATTGATTGTACACATAGTTTATTAAGCGAAACAAAACCGTGAATAAATTGTGTTCAAATGAACAATAAGTGTTTAAAAGCTATATGAACAAACAAGAACGCTATAAATCTATCTTGTATGCCGCCGAAGTACGCTTTGAAAGGGGTGAGGCTGCCACTTGGAAAAACAAGGATTATGAAGATTTGAGCAAAAATATATGGGAGAAAACACATGTACTTATTAGTACTGCCACTCTTAAAAGAATGTTTGGCAAAGTACAAACCAAGGAAGATTACTACCCACAGGAATCTACTCTAGATGCGTTAATGCTGTATGCCGACTTTCGTCCGGAAGCAAAAAATAGCGACAAGCAATTTATAATCAGCACCCCACAAATACTTACCACTGATAGCAATTCACAACTCCTGCAATTGGTTACCAAACACCCCATACTACAAAAAAAGTATGTAGCGCTTCTACTCATAGTAATGGTGATGGTAGCCGCAGTACTTTATTTTAACAAAAACAACCCTTCTACTCCCCCTAAAACAAAACTATCTCTAGACAAAAAAGAAGGTGACGCCCCTGCTACCGTCTTTTTTTCGATAGACGACATATCGCAAATTCAAGACAGTGTTTTTTTTGACAGAGGCGATTATACAGCCCCGCTCTATGTAGACCGAGAAAAAACAAAAATAACCGTTTACTATCCCAATCCGGGCGTGTATTACACCAAACTTTTTACCAAAAAACAAGTAATTTCAGATACAGTTACTTGCGTATTACGTACAAAAGGATGGCGCGCTTATTTAAGCGATTTTAAACGACAATACCAACAGTTGTTTACTACAATACCGGCTGGAAAAAACAAAGACTCTGCCTTTTACGTAACCGGTAATTATTTATACAATACTTTACGTTTGGATACAACCAAATTGCTAGTAACACACTTGATGAATATTGCCCCTACTACCGAAGATGGTGATAATTGGGAGGCGAATTTGGTATTCAAAAACCCTATTACTCGGCCTTCCATTATTTGCTGCGGCAGCAATATTGAAATATTGGGTTCCAATAGCAAACTGCATTTTAGTTTTGCTTTTCCGGGTTGTTCTTTTTGGATAACTAGCGAACTAAGCGAAAAAAAACTGACCATTAATGATTTTGACTTTTCTAAGTTTACGACCGACTTATCTGAATGGCAGAACATCAAAATAATCAATAAAAACAAGTACATAACCTTGATTCTCAACGGCAACATTGCATTTGAAGGACACTACCAAAAACCATTGGGCAACATTTCAGGGCTTTATTTTCATTGCAATGGCTATGGAAGTGTTAAAAGTGCTTCATTGAAGAATGCCCAAAACCCAAAACCTATTTTCCTTTATTAATGCCGGAAAATGTTTCTTAAATAGCAAAAGCAGTTTTGCAAAGTGGGCAATCTGTTTTTGCTCCATAGCATTACAAAAGTGGAATGGTGCCAACGCCACTGTAGCTCAATAGTAGTACCGGCTTATGGCTCGCACAAAAAAAGAAAGGCCTACCATGTAGCCGCATCAACTTGTTATAAATGACCAATCGCATATAGACACAACTTCGAATATCCATAAACGATGGTGCAATTTACAGATGCAAGTACACTTTGTTTCCTCAAAAACAGTGCTCATAGCACCTTAAATAGTTTGGTCAGTTAAGGCGCTTGAATAGCCTCCACCGAAACACTTGTGATTTTGTTGGCATTGTTTAAAGGCAACATATAACAAGTAGGAATTGATTGATTGATTCGATATACTGATTTTCCACTAGCCGTAACTGTAGTTACTTGATAACCAATGGCATTGTGTGCAGGCGAAATGCTCAACAACAACTCTTGATTGAACTGCCGATAACCGTGCAAGATTGACTTCCCATAAAAATGGGCTTTGTTGGGTATCAATTCCAAACGCTCGCTCCATTGGCTTGGAGCTGCAATAAATGCGGGTCGGCGACGAATTTGATAGGCGTACTTTTGGCCATTCTTCAATCCGTCCACTTTCATTAATGCGAAATTATTGGTAGACATTTCCTTCCAAGTTGTTTCGGGTTGTAATGCCAATCCATAACGAACGTCGTATTGTTGGTCTGTATAATGATAACCATAGCCTACAAAAAAACCATTATTCGTAGGTTCCGATAACCACACAACCGGAGGCAAAATAACATACCCTGCTTTGGGAACATAGCTAACCGCTTCGGAAGGCTTGCTATCTCCATAACTATTTTGTGCCACTACCCAAATTTTATATGTTTTTCCAAATGTTAAACCACTGATGTCTGCAAAATGATGAATAGTGGGTTTCAAACTTTTCGCCGTTCCGTCGGATTGATAATACACAACATATTCGCGAGTAAAATAATTTTTTTCAAAAAATACACGGGCCTCTGATCCGGCTGTAATTACTTTCGGTAGTAAGGGTTGTGCCGGAGTAGCTAAATAAATAGTTGTATCAATTACCGCATAACCTGTTGGCGACAACAAGGCAATTTTTACAAAAGCATCCGTTGGTTGTTTTGGCCAATTGATTACATATTGCAAGGTATCGCTACCCGGTTGAATGTTGGCAAGTTTCAATACGCCTAAATTCTCCGTGGTATTTTGGGCGTTACGCACCTCCCAGACCAACTGATAACCAACCAAGGTATAGGATGGAATATCCATTTTGGCCCTAGGCCGGATGGTGCAGGAAATAGTTCCCTCATTTTGGTTTGGCCAACGGGCAGTCATTTGCTTAATGGGGGCATAAAATTGTTGCATTTGTGTAAATGCACGCTTTTTATTGTGGTATACATCCACTATACCCCACTGTCTGTTTTGGTGTACGGGAGTTGTTGTAGCCGGATTGGGAGCTTGGTACGTGCTACGATAATCGTTGAACGTCCATAATGAATAGCCAAATAAATTTTCTTTGGTAGCAAGATTGTCTACCATCAACGATTTAAAAAGTGTTTTGTCGGGCGTATCATAAATGAGGTTGTCGGTATGGCTACCATATTCCGACATGAAAACAGCCTTATTGGGATATCGCTTTTTTAATTCATCTACACCCTTTTCATAATTACCGTATTTGTTAATCATGATCACATCGCAGTATTGAGCGGCATCGTTATCCTGAAAATCGGCGGTATTCGAAACATAAGTTACCATTCTTGAACTGTCTACCTTCGTCTTAATATATTGTATAATGGACGAGACATATTCATTCACTTCCGGATTTTCTTTCAAATTGCCGTTTTCATTGCCTACACTCCACCCAAAAATGCAAGGATGGTTAAAGCTTTGTTGAATCAGTTTTTCGGCAAAAAGTTTGGGTTCTGCACTTCGTGCATTCATAAATTCTGGCCAGTTGTTAAATTCCGACATTACCAAAATTCCTTTTTCGTCTAAATAGTCCATTACAGCTTCCGGAAGTGGCCTGTGCGACAACCGCGCCATATTGGCACCAGCAATTTTCATTAAATCAATATCTTCTTTAAAGCGCCATTCGGGCAACATACTGCCGGTTGTTCGGTCATCAGCTACCCAATTGTAGCCAGCTAAGCGTACCGATTCGCCATTGAGTTTAAATTGGTAGCCATCCAAAGCAATTTTGCGTATGCCAAATCGATTGCTTAGTTGATAAATAAGTTGATTGCTTGAGGGTAAGGATAAAGTGAGTACACTTTTATACAAATGTGGATGGTCAAAATGCCACAATTGCACCTCTTCTTTGCTTAAATCTATATGGGTTGTATACGTGAGAGTAGATTGAGCCTGAACGTTTAGAACAGTAGATGCGAGTGTTTTTTGTAGCTGTGTAGGCAACCCAATTTGTTGGCCAACAAGTACTTTTTGTATTTGTGTGGTTGTATTGGTAACAAAAAAAGTAGTGGCAATTTGCGCTGTTCCTTTTTGTAAATCAGGCGTAGCCACAACTGCTTGTCTACTGATAAAAATAGGCGATTGAAGTAGCAGGGAAACTGGCCTACGAATACCTCCCCAATTCCAATAAGCACCCCAAAACAACGAATTGTCTACCATTACCGTAAGTTGGTTATCAATGCCCACTTTTGCCAGTCGGGTAATGTCTATTGTTTCCTCGTAATTGCCACACAAAACACTAGCCGCCAAATGACCATTTACATATACTTTGTAGGAGGTACCCACTTCACCAAACAACAACACAATCCTTTGATTGGTCACCTTTGGCACTTTGAAATGGGTTTTGTACCAAGCCTTCCCTTTGTATTTGGCATATTCATTTTGCAAATCCCAATTACCCGGTACCGATAAACTATCCCATCCTGCGGTACTTACCAAAGGCAGGTACCACTTATTTTCTTCGCCAACATTTTTGGGGTCAATTTTGAATTTCCAAACTGAGGGAAGGGCTATTTTTTGCACTCCAATAGCAACATCTGTTGCATATGCCTTGCTCAAGATCATAAAAAAAAGCACGTATGCAATTCCCAAACAATTAATAAATCGTTTCATTTGTTCCTTTAATTTTTTTGTCTATAAACCCAATTTATCCCTGATTACGGCTACATGGTAGCCTTATTTTGATGATGAGCCAAGGGCCAATACTACTATTGAGCTACAGTGGCGTTGGCACCATTCAACTTTTAGTACATAAATCGGGCATTTGACCCTCTGCCCCCAATTGATTGATTCTAAGCAACCCCACTATCCTACTATTTGGTATTGCTTTAGAAAGCAACTTCAGCAAATCTTATTTTGCAGTGAGCTCCAATTGTTGATTGAACGCATATTTTTTTCCAGCTATCAGCTTGCATTTTACTTGACGGCTGCCATAACGAAGTAAATACGAACCACTATTCGCGGCTTGTAGTACACCACTACGCAATTGGCCGTTTTCCCACGCTATGTCAATAGATACATTGCCCCTTGCTTTCAACCCACTTATATAACCATTACGCCATGCATCGGGCAAGGCAGGCAACAAATGGATAAAACCTGAATGACTTTGCAACAGCATTTCAGCAACACCTGCTGTGTAGCCAAAATTGCCATCAATTTGAAATGGCGGATGCGTATCGAACAAATTATGCAAAATACAATTATTGAACAGTTGAACAATGAGGGCATACGCCTTGTTACCTTGATGCAAACGTGCAAAAAGATTGATTTTCCATGCAGTACTCCAACCAGTACTTTTATCGCCTCGTGCATTGAGCGATACCATGGCAGCTTTTGCCCATTCAGGGGTAGTAATTGGGCTAATTTGCCTGCCGGGGTGAACGGCAAA
>JAIXOS010000138.1 GCA_027486695.1 Chitinophagaceae bacterium
CAATTTGGTAGACCATTTTAAAAAATACCAAACCCTTTTAACCGCATTAGGCAAAAACTATGCCCCCAACGAAAAAGAATTACAACTAACCACCCTCACAGCACAAATTGCCACTTGGGATGCACTAAACAATCAGGTAGATGCCGCAGAAACCGCCACCAAAAACGCATTAATTAAGCGCGATAAAAGTTTTTATGCCGACAAAACAGGCATTCCCGACTTAGCCGCCGATGTAAAAGAGTACATCAAATCGGTATTTGATGCAGGAAGCCCCGAACATAAAATGGCAACAAAAATCACCTTTTCAAGGCCAAAGGGTAAATAAGCACCCAACTTTGGTATTTACCAAATAGCCTTGCAAAATGTTTAAACCGCAAACCCTAAATGCTGAATTTGTAGCCCAACAATATGAATAGGAATGTACAAAACCAAAATAGGCATCCAGAAAGTTAGAATAGCCATACAAAAACGCTGAATAACTATACCACTTTTTGAAATAGCCATACCAATTCTCTGAACAGTCATCCCAAAAACCGAAATAGCAATACCAAAAACAAGAATAGACATACCCAACATCCAAACAAACAACCACGAGCAAATAGTCAGTAAACGGGCAAACAAAAAAACAGCGTTCCACAACAATAATAGCTCACTCTTTGGGATGTTCGCAAAGCGGCATCTCGAAGTTTAGAAAAAGTCATCTTTAATGCTCAGAATACCTAAAATTATATCGCACTAGCAAGAGTCACTTACCCTAAATTTTCCTATAAAAATTGTTGTATTCAAAATGCTAGCGAGCACTTCGTAAAAAAAATTTTGCTAAAAACTCCTTTTTATGAAACAAAAACATTTTTTTGAGTATAACACTTTTAAAATGACAGTATGAAAAGAAACAACCTAGCAGTTTTAAATGCCTATTTCAAATGCCAATACTTTGAGTTGGCTAAAGATGCAATTATTTACCAACAATTTGAAAGTTATTACAACGAACAAACAAAAGACTACCAGTATGGGCTTGGTATTATAGAATTATCAACCAATCAAGTTTTGGTATTAGGATTAGCTAATGAAATGGACAATCATATTTCATTTGAACAACTACTCTCTCAAATGCCTAATCTTAGTCTTCAAAATGTTTTGATATTATTGGCTTTGGTGAATAACAAACCGCTACCAACATTCAATCCTTATAATAGGTTTGAAAATTACCCATCACAGTTTGCAATTGAATTATTAAAAGATACCAATGGTTATGTTTTATTTAGATACCAACTGATGCAATTATTAAGTAGTTGCTTACGAGTAGAAGAGAACTATACAAAACAATTAGTAGCATACACAAGACAATACAACAACAGATGTGCATCGGTTTTAAAAAAGTTAAACAACTTGTATTTGCCCGATGGTTATTGCCTAGCAGATTTACTATTAAACTACACACTTGTGGGCAATGATAACGGCTTTTTTGGTTTTGTAAGCTATCCAAGGTATCAGCAAGCTTATCAATTTATTCAACAATCAGAAAAATATCTAACAGCATGAACTTAGTAAAAGTAATTAACGGGAAAGTCGAGTTAAGAAAGGATAATGGTGTACTAGTACGCACTTTAGTAAGCAGTGGATTTATAACTTCTTCAAACGAAGGATTTGTGTATAATTACATAAAAGCATCTGAAAAATATTTAGCACTTTAAAAATAATAGCATTATGACGATTCGTAATCAGTCTCAATTTCTTTTGCATTCAGTAAGCTTAGTTAATAAAAAGTACCAGGAAATTTCCAAAATAACAGGCGAAAACTTTAATATATTCAATGTTTTAAATCTTCAAAATGAAGAAACCAAACACTCTAAAATAATTGCAGAGTTATTAAATCCCATGGGCTCTCACGATTGTCATGACATCTTTTTAAATGCTTTTCTTGATTGTTTAAGCAATCAAATTTTTAATTGTAAAATAAACTTAAATACACAAAAAGCAAGAGTTAGTATTGAGGAATATATTGGGAAAGTTAATGAAAAAGGTGATGAAGGAGGACGGGTAGATATAGTTATTAATGACGGTTCATCAGCAATAGTCATTGAAAATAAAATTTTTGCATCAGACCAAGACAAACAGTTGTTACGATATAAAAATCAATTTAAAAATGGCATTATTCTTTATTTAACATTGAATGGAAGAGTTGCTTCTGAAGAAAGTAGTGTCAGTTTAAAACCTAATGAAGATTATCACAGCGTTTCTTATGACAATTTTATAGTAACGTGGATAACCAAGTGTAGAGAATTGGCTATTACAAAGCCTTATATCCGAGAAATCCTCTCTCAATATATAGATACAATAAATTTATTAAATAATCAATCAAAAAATAAACAAATGACAGAAGAAATTTTAGACCTAATGTTTAAGGATGAATCTAGTTTTGAATCGGCAAAAAAAATTGCTGACGAATTTGAAAAAGCAAAAGCCTTAATACTAGATAAATTTTGGAGTGAAGTATCCAATGAATTGGGATTACAATATAAAATGGATACTTTTTTTCATACACCGAACAATCAAAAAAGTGCTCTATTTATTAAAACTACAAATCCAAATATTGCTGTCATTTTTCAACC
>JAIXOS010000170.1 GCA_027486695.1 Chitinophagaceae bacterium
CGATTCGCCCTGATACCAAACCATCCCTTTTACGGCATAAGGAATCAACGGGGCCAATTCTCCATTGTAAATAGTGGTGGTTCCTTTAAACTCGCTTGGTATTTGGGTGGGACGTGGTGGTGGTGGCAAACGAAGTGCCTTAGCAGAATCCTTTGCTTTTTCGTAGGCATCAATAATGGGTTTTATTTTCAGCAATCGCGCATCGTACTCTTCTTTTGTACTGTCTAAACTCATGTATTTATCTTTCACCGGCATTTTATCAAGTACCTCTTTACTCATCCACGATTCTATCACCGTACCACCAAAAGCCACATTAATACATACTACGGGTACATTCAGTTCTTTTTGTAGGGTACTTAAAAAATGATAGGCCACAGCCGATAGGTTTTTGGTGGTAGCAGGAGCAGATAGCACCCACTTGGCATTTACATTGCTGTCGGGTTGCATTTTTACGTTATGGGGCACATTGAAAATGCGTAGCTGTTCGTTGTTGCTTTGCGCAATAGCGCTATCGCCACCAATCGTTTTAAACAATCCCCATTCCATATTGCTTTGTCCACTCGTAATCCATACTTCACCAATCAGCACCTGGTTACAGGTAATGGTATTGTTGCCTTTTATGGTGAGGGTGTACGGGCCACCCGCTTTCATTGGTGGTAAATACACCATCCATTTACCCTGAGTAGCCACGGTTTTTACCTGTTGTTTTTGTAGGGAAACTTCTATTTTTTCGCCCGGCTCGGCCCATCCCCATACCGGTATGGGTTTATCTCTTTGCAATACCATGTTGTCGCTAAACAAAGAGGGGAGGCGTATTTCGGCAATGCAAACGTTGGTACAAATTTGAAAAAAACAATAGCAAACAAAAAAGGCTCGTAGATTCATGGCAGGCTTGATTAGATATGTACAAATTAAAACAAGCTTACAACCATGCCAATATTGCATTGGTGCAATGTATTTACTCCAAGTACCAAATTGCAGAAAAAAGAGACTTAGGGATGAACATTCCCATCAAAGCACAATCTGTTATACCTACACCGTCATGCTGACCACTACTTAATTTGCCGAGCAGCGCTATTTTGGTCGGGTGTTCATTAAATGGATTTTGTAAATGAGCTCGATATTGAAATAATGCTGGTATTTGGGAAATACAGATTTGAAATCGTACAAAATAGGTTGGTAAACGCAACCAACAAACCAAGTAGGCGTAAGGGCAAAATGAGCGCTCATGCTAGCGGCCACTTGTTTGTTGTTGGATTTATCGGTCAAAGTATAGTTGTACATACCTAGAGAGTCTAAGCGGCTTTGGGTTTTGGAATACTGCAAGTGTTGGTAAGCAAGGCCAAGGCCAACGTGCAAACGTTGAAAAATACGATTGTAACGGCAGTTGATGAAAAAAGTATTCCTACTTTCTTTGTTATAAAATTCATCATAGTAACCAAACCAAGTGTCGCTGTTTTGGCTGTTGACCAACGAACTCATTTGCGTAGAAATGTACGCTTTGGGCGATACATAATACTCTAATCCAATGCTGCCTCCAAGAGCGCCGCTTTTATTAACCCGACCTTGAAACCCTTGAAAAACATAATCGTTGTACAAAGGCATGCCTAAAGTTAAATTTAATGGATGCTGATCATTGAGAATAAACGTACTATAACGGGCGTTAGGCTGCCGAATGTCTACATAAATTTCCTTTGGAAACGTAAGGCGTTTGTTGTTCGTTAGATCAATAAAGTAACCAATCAAATAAGGGGTAACTAGATTGCCCAAAAAATAGGTGGTAGAAAGCTTGGGATCAACCACAATGGTTTTGCGCAGCGTGTCTTTGATGAAAGTTATTTCAACGGGTCCTTTTTCTTTTTTAAGTACCACATCTCGCTCCGAACAACAAATAGTATCTTTTTGATTAACGATGATTTTTGCCCCCTGCGGAAAGGTTTGAATACGAGTAACGCTATAGTCTTTACTAAGTATGGTAGCACAAGAACCAAGTGAAATAGATGCAATAGCGAGTAATAAATATTTCATTTATCTTTATTTTTTACAAAAATGCAGGATTATTTCATTAGCCCTTAGTTAATTTTTTTAACATGGATCCACGTCGGGTTGTATCATCACACTTCTATACAGCGGATTGCTTTGAATTACCGCTATTTGGTGCTTAATAGTTTGTTTGCAGTGGTTGATAAGGGAACTTTGTTTGGGCAGTTTAATCAATACCTCCCAAATGTGTAAATTTCGTACCCTATCTACCGGAGGCTGTGCCGGACCGTTTAAATAGGGGGCAAAATCTTTTGCCAATTCGGTCAGCATCATGTGTGCTGCTTGTTCGGCAATGGTTTTGTCGCGGTGTTTGAACGTTAGTTGAATGATTCGGAAAAAAGGAGGGTAGCCATAATTTTTTCTTCCTTCTAACTCAAAGTGGTATAAATTTTCATAATGGTGCGCTTGAACGAATTTCAATACCGGGTGTAGCACATTGCTGATTTGAATTAGCACGCTGCCATTTCCGTCTTTTCGGCCTGCACGGCCGCTAACTTGTTCCATCAATTGAAAAGCTCGTTCATTTACCCTGAAATCGGTAAAATTTAAAATACCATCTCCGTCAATAATACCCACCAGGTTTACGTGTTCAAAATCAAGTCCTTTTACCACCATTTGCGTGCCCACCAAAATGTCGATTTTTTGTTGTTCAAACTGCTGAATCAGTGTGTCGTGGTCGTTTTTACCTTTAATAGTGTCCAAATCCATACGGGCTATCCGTGCTTCCGGAAACTGTTCGGCCACCAATTCTTCAATTTTTTCGGTACCAAATTGTTTTTGTAGAAAATGATGGCTGCCACATGCTGCACAAGTAATCACTACGGGATAGGTAGTGCCGCAGTAATGGCAACTGAGTTTGTTTTTAGATTTGTGAAAAGTTAACGTTACATCGCAATGCGCACATTGTGGTATCCATCCGCAGTTTTGACAAAGCCAATAAGGGCTATAGCCACGACGGTTTTGAAAAAGGATAACTTGTTTCTTTTGTGCTAACGAAGCAGCTATTGCCGCAGTTAATTCAGGGGTAATTGCTAGTTTGTTGGCATCGTTGGAAAGCATCTTTTTTACATCAATCAATTCAATAGTCGGCAGCGAAACATTGCCATAGCGTTCCGTTAAAGTTACCAATCCATATTTGTGCTGCAAGGCATTGTAATAGCTTTCTATAGAGGGAGTAGCACTGCCCAACAACACTTGTGCTCCAAAAAGAGATGCGTAATAAATAGCGGCATCGCGCGCATGATATCGAGGTGCAGGATCTTGTTGTTTATACGAATTATCGTGTTCTTCGTCTATGATAATCAGTCCTAAATTGCTGAATGGCAAAAACAAAGAACTGCGTGCACCAAGCACAATTTGCGTTTGTCCTGTTTTGACTTTGTTCCATATTTCTACCCGTTCATTGGGATTGAATTTGGAATGGTAAATGGCAATATCGTTGCCAAAATACACTTGCAAACGACGAATAATTTGTGCCGTAAGTGCTATTTCGGGCAGCATGTACAAAACTTGCTTTTTTTGCTGACGGTAGGCTTCAATCAGCTTAATGTATACCATGGTTTTGCCACTAGCCGTTACGCCGTGCAAGAGGCAAACAGGTTTTTGTGCAAAGCTGTTTTGTATGGCTTCCAATGCCGTTTGTTGTGCGTTGGAAAGGGTAATAGCGGGAATATCGCCGTAGGCAAGTAAACGAATACGGTCGATGGATTTTTTTTCGCTGATTAATATTTTTTTATCTACCAACGCTTTTAATTGGGCAGATGTAGCATTGCTTTTTTGTAGCAGCTGCTGTTGGGTTACATAACCTTCTGTTTTGAAAAGGTGTAGGTAACTCAGCAGCAATTCCATTTGTTTGGGTGCTCTTTGATCGGCAAAAAGCGCCGATAGTTTTTCTTCTTGGTGGTAAGTTGGGTGTAGAAGAATATAGGTTTCGGTTTTTACCTTGTATTTTTCTTTAAGTTCCTCCCATACAAAGCAAACTTGTTTGTCAATTAATTTTTTGATAACGGGATATACGTGCGTAGTATCTAAAATGGCATACACTTCGCTTAGTTTCAGTTCTTTGCGCATTTCCAGTGCCTCAGCTATCAAATATTCGGAAGCATCTAAATCGGTAAAGTTGGTACCGAATGCTTCGTTCCATACCAACACACTTTCGCTCGATAGTTTTAAATTGGCGGGTAATGCCGCCTGCATAATTTCGCCATCGGTACACATGTAATAGGTAGTCATCCATTGCCAAAATTGCAATTGTACGGGATACAGAATCGGATTTTCGTCTAGCACATTTAAAAGGTCCTTAGGTTCAAAGGCGGAAGGCTTTTGTGCTACCAAGGCTTTGACAATACCGGCATATTTTTTATTGCGCAGCGATACTTCAACCCGTGCCCCAATTTGTATTTTATTTATCAAGGTGGCAGGTACGCGCCAAGTATAGGTAGTAGGCAGGTAGAGTGGCACAATTACAATTGCGTAAAGTGGTGGCTGTTCCGTAGTGCTAAATGTTGTAGATGGCGTATTCATACAAGGCTGTGTGCAAGGTAGCAATTAGACGGTAATGGTAAGAAAAAAACTACCCGACAAAATAGTTTGTCGGGTAGTGGCTTATAGGAAATTAAAAAGCTATTGGTGTTATTTTTTTTGTGCGGCATTTTGCATCGGATTAACACCCACCGATTGGCCACGTGCGGCTTTTCCCAACTTGTAAATAGTAAATTTACTTGGTTCGGTAGCAATGGATGGCCAACTATTGTTTTGTTCATTTATATCTGCCGTTTCTTTTAACGGGTCAAGTTGAATAGAGGCAACTTTTTTGGTTGTTGCAAACAATTTTGCCACTTTGTTTTCGTTTTTACGCCAAATTTGTGCGGCCATGCGTTCGGTTTGTTTGCTGCCATCTTCAAAAGTAAATTCTACAATAATGGGCATTACAAGTCCGCCTTTGTTGCTGAAATTTACTTCGTACAAATAAGTATTTGCATATTGGGCTTTTTCGGCGGCCGTCAACTCATCAGGCATAGTTGGTTTGGCCGTTACTTTGGTAATGCTATCATAAGGTTCTATGCCACGGGCATATCGCCAATAAAAGTCGCGCAGGGTAGTATCTATATCCGTTAAAAAACGAATGCTCTTGTCTTGGCGATTTCTAATTTTAGATATGTCATCAAAGCTGTTCACAATGGGTTTGTCGATGTTTTTGGGTGTTGGGTTGCGTGGTTGCAATCGGCCGTTTGCATCAAATGTTGCAAAACGAACACTGTCAATAGCAATGTCGCAAGCGTCGATGCTATAAAACCAACCTCTCCAAAACCAATCCAAATCTTCTGCACTTGCATCCTCCATTGTTCTAAAAAAGTCGGCAGGTGTAGGATGTTTAAATGCCCAACGACGTGCATATTCTTTGAAGGCATAATCAAACAGTTCGCGTCCCATTACGGTTTCGCGCAAAATATTCAACCCTACGGAAGGCTTGCTGTATGCATTTGGACCAAATTGAACAATGTTTTCGCTATTGGTCATAATAGGTTCCAATTGGTCTTTGGGCAATTTCATGTAATCGGTAATGCTCCAGGCCGGTCCGCGGCGACTAGGAAATTTGTTGTCGTACAATTCTTCGGTCAAGTATTGTACAAAGGTATTTAACCCTTCATCCATCCAACTCCATTGTCTTTCATCGCTGTTGATGATCATCGGGAAAAAGTTGTGTCCCACTTCGTGAATAATTACACCCAACATACCATTTTTGGTGGTTTCACTATAGGTGCCATCTTTTTCGGTACGGCCATAATTAAAGCATATCATCGGGTACTCCATTCCATTAGCCGCTTCAATACTTTGTGCCACAGGGTAAGGATACGGAATGGTGAATTTGGAGTAAGAGCGAATGGTATGTGCCACCGCTTTGGTAGAATATTTTCTATAAAGTCCGTAAGCTTCTTTGCTGTAACCACTCATGCACATAATTTTTTTCCCTTCTACATAGGTAGGCATGGCATCCCAAACAAACTTGCGGCTACTTCCCCAAGCAAAATCGCGCACATTGTCGGCTTTGAAAATCCAGGTTTTGGTAGCGGACGATTTTTGTTTTTCGGCTTTTTTGGCTTCTTCTAGTGTTACCACTTCTACCGGTTCGGTGGACGTTTGTGCTTTTTGCCAACGTGCCAATTGTGCCGGACTAAGTGTTTGGGCATAATTGAGGCATTCGCCGGTAGATAATACAACATGGTCGGCAGGTACTGTCATTTGCACTTTAAAGTTGCCAAATGTTAGAGCAAACTCGCCTCTGCCGGTAAATTGGTGGTTTTGCCATCCTTGAAAATCGCTGTATACACACAAGCGTGGGTACCATTGCGCCAATGTAAACAAGTGATTGTCTTCTTCTGGAAAATATTCGTAGCCACCACGACCACCCATTGTCATGCGGTCGGGTATTTTATAACTCCATTGTACTTGAAAGCTGATTTTTTGCCCGGGCTTTAAAGGTGTCGGAACTTCTAACCGCATCATAGTTTTGTTAACGGTATAGGCAAGGGCTTTTCCGGTTAGCGTTTCTGTAATTTTAGTAATCTTATGTCCATAACCATTGTCAACGCTTTTTGTTAGCAATTTATTGACGCCATCCATTGGTAAATAAGCAGGTAAATTGCTGCCGTCTTGGTATCCGGAATTGTTAACCGTACTGTGTTCATTTTCATCTAGTTGTAGCCAAAGGTAGGTGAGCACATCAGGGCTGTTGTTGTAATAAGTAATGGTTTCGGTACCGGTAAGGGTTAATTTTTTTTCATCTAACGCACACTTGATATCATAATCGGCTCTCTGCTGCCAATATTTGTTGCCGGGAGCCCCGCTAGCTGTACGATACTCGTTGGGCGTTGGTAAAATAGTACCTAACTGCTCAAATTTGTTGCCGTGGTTAGAGGTGGGATTGTTTTGGATGTTTTGTGCATACGCACCTAGCACCAAAAGGGTAGTGGTAAACAGTAATAGGGGTTTTCTCATGTTGCTGTGGTTTTATAAATAAAGAGGTTCATTTGGGCGTTTCCCTGCGGGTCGGGCTTTTCATTCCAACTCCGCCACAATGCCTTACACAAAGACCTTCAGCGGGGTTTCCATTGCAATCCCTAACGCATCAACCCGAAAATAATCATTTTACAAGGCCATTGGCCAAATTCTGTTTAATAAAATATAACAACAGTACTTTTTGGGCACCCATCATTGTTTTAGAGTGGCCATCTTGTAGCCATCATTTGTATGGCTAATGCGGCAATAGCACCACCCAAAACCAATTTTACATCCCTACTTTTCAAGTTGATGTACTTAGCCATGTAATATTGCATCAGCGAAAACAATGCAAGGAGTGCTATTTGTGCTATTTCTATACCTAGATTAAACGATAGCAACTCCACAAAAATTTGTTGCTCTTTTCCCAACATACTTTTTAAATAATTGCTAAAACCAAGTCCATGTACGCAACCAAATACCAAAGCTGCGGCATACCAAAAACGTCCACTGTTGCGCTTTGAAGATTTGTACGAAACGGCGGGCGCCCATAAATTGCCTATTGCAGTGAACAAAATGGTACAAGGAATTAAAAATTCAATCCAATTAGTGGAAATAACCAATAGTTGCAACGTACTCAAAGCAAGGGTAATGGAATGCCCGATAGTAAATGCAGTAATGAGTACCAACATTTTTTTCCATTCACTTAAAGGATATTTTAAGCATAAAGCTGCTAAAAACAGCCAATGATCAATTGCTTGCCAATTTGCAATATGTTGCCAACCTATTGTAAAGTATAGTTGAAATTGATTCATGTAGTATAATCTTGTAA